>JAOTXR010000058.1 GCA_029862285.1 Gammaproteobacteria bacterium | reverse complement strand
CGATACCGGCGCCATCATGGCCGGTAAACAGATCCATCCGAGTCTTCATGTCCGCTACAGCTACGGCTTGTTTAACCGCATCGGCGCTTTATTATTGCGTTACCGGCTAAACAACCTGTTCAGCCTGGAAGCGCGCTCGGCCGAAGACCAGTCGATTGACGTAGTCTATACCCACGAAGAATACTAATCGCCCGAGTCGGACCGTTACCGGAAATTCCTGTGCGGAGCTGATCGCTGACACACATCCATGTGCTCCACGATATCAAGGATATGCTTCGTGATTGCGGTCGCTAGCGGCGGCGTTTGCTGAGTTTCTGGATGGCGTGGAGAATCGCCGCGGCTTCTATGAGCTCGGCCTGGGCGGTGGCCAGATCCACTTCGTCCTTCTGATCACGCAGGCTTTCTTCTGCACGGCGCTTGGCTTCGATCGCTGCGGCTTCGTCGAGGTCGGCGGCCCGCATTGCGGTGTCCGCGAGTACGGTCACCAGGTGCGGTTGCACTTCCAGCATGCCACCAGAGACAAAGAAAAATTCTTCTTCGCCGCCGTCGGCGGGTTCAACGCGAATCTCGCCGGGTCGCAGACTGGTGAGCAATGGCGCGTGCCGGGGCGCGATACCAATGTCGCCGAGCTTCGCCGGCGCAAAAACCATCGCGGCATCGCCGGAATAGATTTCGCCTTCTGCGCTGACTATATTGACGTGAATTTTCGCCACGGCTATTGCATCGTCTTGGCTTTTTCGACGGCCTCTTCTATACCGCCAACCATGTAGAACGCCTGTTCCGGCAAATGATCGTATTCGCCGTCAACGATTCCCTTGAAGCCTCTGATCGTGTCTTTGACCGAAACGTATTTACCTTCCGCACCCGTAAAGGTCTCTGCCACAAAGAAAGGTTGCGACAGGAAGCGCTGGACTTTTCTGGCGCGTCCGACAACCAGCTTGTCGTCTTCGGATAACTCATCCATGCCAAGAATTGCGATGATATCCATCAATTCCTTATACCGTTGCAGTACGCCCTGCACTGCACGAGCACATTCGTAGTGTTCAACACCGATCAGATTGGGATCCAGCAATCGGCTGGTCGAGTCCAACGGATCCACAGCCGGATAAATACCGAGCTCAGCGATGTTACGCGACAACACCAGTGTGGCATCGAGGTGGGCAAATGTCGTGGCGGGCGAGGGATCGGTCAAATCGTCAGCGGGTACGTACACGGCCTGGAACGACGTAATCGAACCGGTCTTGGTCGACGTAATACGTTCCTGCAGGGCGCCCATTTCCTCGGCGAGTGTCGGCTGATAACCCACCGCCGAGGGCATGCGGCCAAGCAACGCCGATACCTCAGTGCCGGCGAGTGTGTAGCGATAAATGTTATCGACAAACATCAGCACGTCGTTGCCTTCGTCGCGAAACTCTTCTGAAATCGTCAATCCAGTCAACGCGACACGCAGACGGTTACCCGGTGGTTCGTTCATCTGGCCATAGACCAGTGACACTTTGCTAAGCACATCGGCTTCTTTCATTTCATGATAGAAGTCATTACCTTCGCGGGTACGCTCGCCGACACCGGCAAAAACCGAATAACCGGAGTGCTCGATGGCGATATTACGGATCAATTCCATCAGTGTGACGGTCTTACCCACACCAGCCCCGCCAAACAAACCGACCTTGCCGCCCTTGGCGATCGGCATAATCAGGTCGATGACCTTGATACCGGTTTCCAGGGTTTCGGTCTCGGTCGACTGTTCTTCATAGCTCGGCGGCGTGCGATGAATGGGCATCAGTTTTTTCGAATCGATAGCACCGGCATTGTCGATGGGATTCCCTAACACATCCATGATTCGACCCAGTGTGCCGGTACCGACCGGAACACTAATGGGCTTGCCAGTATTGCGTACGCCGACGCCGCGTTGCAGACCTTCGCTCGCACCCATCGCGATGCAACGGACGATGCCATCACCCAATTGTTGCTGCACTTCCAGCGTGACACCGGAGTCTTCCAGCATCAGCGCATCGTAAACGCCGGGGATGGCGTCGCGTGGAAACTCCACGTCGACCACTGCGCCAATAATCTGTACGGTTTTGCCGTCACTCATCTGCTTAGCCCCTGTACTCGTTTAATCCGGCGACCAGCGGCATCAGACTGCCGCTGCACCGCTTACAATTTCTGAAATTTCCTGCGTGATCGCGGCCTGACGGGCCTTGTTGTAGATCAGTTGCAGGTCGTTAATGATGTCACCGGCGTTGTCGGTGGCGGATTTCATGGCAACCATCCGCGCCGCCTGTTCCGATGCAATGTTCTCCAACGCACCACGGTAGACCCGTGCTTCGACGTAGCGCATCAGGACGGCATCCAGCAGTTCCCGTGCGCCGGGTTCGTAAATGTAATCCCAATGTTCCTGCAGATCGGCCTTGTCGATCGGCTCGACCGGCAACAGTGTTTCGATATGTGGTTCCTGCGACATCGTATTGTGGAAGTCGTTGAACATCAGAAACAGGCGATCCATTCGCCCTTCGGTGTAGGCGTCCAGCATAATCTTGACTGTGCCGATCAGGTCGGCGACTCGTGGCCGGTCACCCAGATGGGTCGTCTGTGCGACGATGTTCATGCCAAGCCGGCGGAAAAAACTGACGCCTTTTGAACCGATCAGGCAAAGATCAATTTCGACGTCTTTTTCCTGCCACTGTTTCAGTTCCACAATCACGCGCCGAAACAAACCGGTGTTGAGGCCACCGCACAAACCGCGATCGGTGGTGATTACGATCGCGCCGATGCGTTTTACTTCCCGCTCAACCAGGAACGGATGCTTGTAATCGGGATTCGCCTGCGAGATATGGCCAATCACGCTGCGTATTCTTTGCGCATAGGGCCGCGCCCGCTCCATGCGGTCCTGGGTCTTACGCATCTTGCTGGCCGAGACCATCTCCATGGCCTTGGTGATCTTTTGCGTATTCTTGACGCTCTTGATCTTGGTCCGTATTTCTTTACCGACGGCCATCAATAGGCTCCGGAAGATTTAAAGTTTTCGATTATTGAACGGAGTTGGCCGGCAATTTCGTCGTTGAAGTCACCACTACCATTTATTGAATCCAGAATATCGCTGTGATTGTCATTGGCAAAGGCGCGCATGGCGGCCTCGAAATCCACAATCTTGTCGGCCTCAACGTCATCGAGGAACCCTTCATTGGCAGCATAAAGCGCCAGACCCATTTCGGCCACACTGAGCGGTGAATACTGCTTTTGTTTCATGACTTCCATCACACGCTGGCCGCGTTCGAGCTGCTTGCGTGTGGTTTCGTCGAGATCGGAAGCGAACTGGGCAAAGGCCGCCAGTTCGCGATACTGAGCGAGTGCCAGACGTGTGCCACCACCGAGCTTCTTGATGATCTTGGTTTGCGCCGCACCACCGACCCGCGATACCGACAAACCCGCGTTAATGGCCGGGCGGATACCGGCGTTGAACAAATCAGTTTCCAGATAGATCTGGCCGTCAGTGATTGAAATTACGTTGGTGGGAATAAACGCGGACACGTCACCGGCCTGGGTTTCAATTACCGGCAACGCGGTTAACGAACCGGTCTTGCCCTTCACGGTACCCTTGGTAAATTCTTCGACGTAATCGGCATTGACCCGTGAGGCACGCTCCAACAGTCGTGAATGCAGATAGAACACATCGCCCGGAAAAGCCTCGCGGCCCGGCGGCCGTCGCAGCAGCAATGATATCTGGCGGTAAGCCACGGCATGCTTGGACAGATCATCGTAAATAATGAGTGCGTCACGGCCGCGATCACGGAAGTACTCGCCCATGGTGCAACCCGAGTAAGGGGCGATGTACTGCAAGGAAGGTGCTTCGGATGCGGCGGCGGACACTACGATGGTGTGGCCCATAGCGCCGTGTTCTTCCAGTTTTCGCACCACCTGGGCGACGGTCGAGGTCTTCTGACCGATGGCGACATAAATACAAATCAGGTCGCCGCCCTTTTGATTAATGATGGTATCTATCGCTACGGCAGTTTTGCCGGTCTGGCGATCGCCGATGATCAGCTCACGTTGTCCGCGACCAATCGGCACCATCGCATCGATGGATTTCAAACCGGTTTGCACCGGCTGGTCCACTGATTTGCGCTCTATCACACCCGGTGCGACCACCTCGATCGGTCCGTGCTCTTTCGCGTCAATCGATCCCTTGCCGTCCAGCGGGCGGCCCAGCGCGTCGACCACACGTCCGATCAGCGCCTCGCCAATGGGGACCTCCAAAATACGCCCGGTGGTCTTGACCGTATCGCCTTCGGAAATATGTTTGTAATCGCCAAGCACCACGGCGCCAACGGAATCCTGCTCCAGGTTAAGCGCGAGACCAAAAGTCTCGCCCGGAAACTCCAGCATCTCACCGTAACGTGCATCGGCCAGCCCATGGACACGGACGATACCGTCAGTGACCATGATCACGGTGCCCACATTGCGTGCTTCGGCGGCGACATCAAAACGCTTTATGCGTTCCTTGATCAGATCGCTGATTTCGGAAGCCTTTAATGACATCAGTCGTTCCCCAGTCTTGTCCTGAGATAACTCAGGTATTTAAGTTACTTGAAAGTTGCTGCAGACGGCCGCGCAGCGAGCTATCGATTACGAGATCGCCGGCGCGCACGACGGCGCCACCGATCAGTGATTCATCAATTTCACAATGTAGACGCACATCGCGTCCGAGACGTTTCTGCAACGAAGCGGATAATTGTGCCCTGTGTTCGTCTGTCAACGGTGCCGCAGAGGTCACGGTGACATCCACTGTACGTTCGGCTTCGGCACGCAGGCTCTCAAAACCCGCGGCGATATCAGGCAACGCACCGATACGTCCGTTTTCGGCCAGCAGACGAATTAAGTTACGGCCGTGGCTGTCGAGCCTGTCGCCGAGGGCATCAACAATAATTTGACCGACTTTCGCGCCACCGACCTGTGGGTCCTGTAGCAATTCGCTAACTCTTGCATCGTCCACCGCCGATGACACCGATTGCAGCAGATAACCCCATTGCTGCAGTTTGTCTTCCTCTTGCGCCAGCTCGAATACAGCTTTGGCGTAGGGGCGTGCGAGGGTGCTGTGATCAGCCATGAACTCAGAGTTCTCCGGCGAGTTGGCTCAGGATGTCCTGATGGGCGCTGGCGTCGATCTCGCGTGTCAGGATTTTTTCTGCACTGGCTATGGCAATTGCCGATACCTGTCCACGCAGCTCTTCGCGAACGCGGTTGCGCTCCTGGTCGATTTCCGTGCGGGCGGCTTCCAGTTGACGTTCGCGTTCACGTTTTCCGTCACCCCGTGCCTCTTCGACTAATGAAGTTCCACGCTTGTTAGCCTGATCGACAATTTCCAGCGCCTTTCCCCGGGCTTCAGCAATAATGCTGTCGGCCTCGGCCTGCGCTTTTGCCAGACCTTCATGCGCACGTTCGCCGGCTGCAAGCCCGTCGGCTATTTTTGCACGACGATCCTCCAGGGCCTGGATCATCGGGGGCCAGATAAATTTCATGCAAAACCACACGAACACGATCATCGCAATCGTCTGGCCGATAAACGTCAGATTAAAATCCACGTCTTTTCTCCCTCCGGGCGTTGGTAGCCTCTCCGGTACCTACTGCTTTAGCCGCCCAGGGCATTCTGCAACTGACCTACAAACGGGTTGGCAAAAGTGAAGAACAACGCGATACCCACGCCGATCATCGCCACCGCGTCGAGCAACGCGACAACTATGAACATCTTCACCTGCAGCATCGGTGCCAGCTCCGGCTGACGCGCTGCGCCTTCCAGAAAACGGCCACCCAGCAGGCCCATACCCACACCGACACCCAGTGCACCCAGTCCGATCAGGATTGATACGGCAATCGCCGTCGATCCAATCACCTGTTCCATCTAACTCTCCTCGTCGCCACAATCAATGCTCTTCGTGTGCCAGTGACAGATACACGATAGTCAGCATCATAAAAATAAACGCCTGCAGCACGATTATCAGAATATGGAAGACCGCCCATGCAAAGTGCAACGGCAGCTGCCAGATTCCCAACAATGCGATCAGGATAAAAATAAGTTCGCCTGCAAAAAGGTTGCCAAACAAACGCAGTGACAACGACAGGGGTTTTGCCAGGAGGGCCACGCCCTCAAGGATCAAATTAAACGGTATGGCGGCCCAATGGTTAAACGGGTTCAAAGTCAGCTCTTTGGTAAACCCAATAACACCCTTGGCCTTGATGCTGTAAAAAACCAGCAGGATAAACACCGAAATCGCCATCGCAAACGTGACGTTCACATCGGTTGTTGGCACCACTTTGAGATAGGGCACGCCCATTTTTTGTGCTGCAAATGGCAGCCAGTCAACCGGGATGAGATCCATGAGATTCATGAAAAACACCCAGACAAACAGAGTCAGAGCCAGCGGCGCGATGAGATTGCTCTTGCCGTGAAATGTCTCTTTGACGCTGGTATCGACGAACTCGATGATCGTTTCAATGGCGGCCTGAAAGCGTCCGGGCACACCGGACGTCGCATTTCTGGCAACCCGCCAGAACATGCCAACAAACAACAGGCCCAGCAGGATCGAAAAGAACATTGAATCGACGTTGATCGTCCAGAAATTGCCGGCGCAGTGATTCCAGACCCATTCGTCATCCACCCGGCAGACCTGCAGATTCTGCAGGTGATGGGCAATGTAGCTGCTCGCATCCTGTGCGCCGTGTTCAGCAGCGGCCATCAGTCAGTCATCCAGGCGGCGAAGATCATAGAAAACTGGGTTAACAGGAATCCGATAAAAAGCATATCCGGCCGCAGGGGCGCGACGAACCGGAACACGGCTATAAAGAGGAGTACCGTTACGGCAAATTTGAGCGCTTCGGCAGTGTAAAGCCCGCGCACCATGCGTCTTGCCGAGCCAGCGTACAGGCCCGGAAACACGCGCATGGCGAAAAACAGATTGGGGATCAGGCACAATGCGGCACCGATTAATGCCGAGGCACCGGCGATGCCGTCACTCATTAAATATATCGCAGCTGCAAAGAACAGCCCTGCCAGTGTCTGCCACAGAAGAAGCCGGCCAATGGCCGCGACCGATTCACGAGGGCCGGGTGGCGAGAAGGCGTGCAAGGCGTCTCTCTGCATCATCTACAACTACTGGCTTGGGGCGCTGTTAAAGGGTTTCAAGTGCCGTCTGTCAGATGCCTTCGGAACCGCAAATCCGACTGCAATCCATTTCAAGTCTGCCGCGAAAATCAGCCGTTGGAGTCCTGCAACCTGACGCCGCCAACGCCTCGCGGACAACAAAAATGCCACGGCAACCCGGGGGTTGGGGTGGCATTGCAGCGGCCCGGCAGTACCGGGCCTCAAGAGCCGCGGCATTATAGGCATGGGGTAGAGGGTGGTTCAAGGAACGGAGCGTGAACCACATCACACTCGTGCCGGGGAAAGTGGCGACAGTCCTAATTTCAGCCCTGTTTAGCGCCTGCGGGGCCGGAATGAGAGGCCAGGTACTCCGTGGATTTCAGCGGATACGCTGCAGGATGCCTTCGAGCTCGTCGAGGCTGTGGTAGCGGATTTCCAGAATACCCTTGCCCGATTTGTCGTGCTTCACGTAAACCCGGGCGCCGAGACGCTCGCTGAGATCGCTCTCGAGGCGCTTGATATCGGGATCCACGCTGCTCTTGCGAGTCTTGCCATTGCCGCTCTTTTTAGCTTGCAGTCGCTTCACCAGGCGCTCGGTTTCGCGCACCGACAGTCCGCGGCTGACAACCTCGCGGGCCGCTGCGCTTTGGGCCCGGCCGCTTAACCCCAGCAGGGCGCGGGCATGGCCCATCTCCAGCTCGCGCCGCTCGACCATCGCTGCAACATCGTCGCCCAAGTCCAGCAGCCGTAGCAGATTGGTCACCGCGGCACGCGAACGGCCAACAGCGTCGGCAGCGCGTTGATGCGTCATATCAAACTCGTCGATCAACCGCTCCAGCGCCCGGGCTTCCTCCAGCGGATTGAGATCTTCGCGTTGTATGTTCTCGATCAGTGCCATCGCAACGGCAGCCGAGTCCGAGACATCCCTTACGACTGCCGGGATCTCGGCCAGACCGGCAATCTGCGCTGCACGCCACCGCCGCTCGCCGGCAACGATTTCGTAGCGATTGGTGTCTTTGCCCACCGGGCGAATGACGATAGGCTGCACCACACCCTGCGCCGTTATCGAATCGGCAAGCTCCGTCAGGGTTTCGGGCCGCATGTCGATGCGCGGCTGATACTTGCCCGGCTCCAGCAAATCGATATCGACCGACAGCAATTCGCCATCAGTGGAACCCCCGCTTACAACCGGATCGCTGAGTAGCACATCCAGGCCTCTACCCAATCCTTTTCGTTTTGCAGCCATAATCTTCTCTCTTCCTGACTTCTCGATTGTAACAGTGAACCGTCGTGGGCGTGGCATCGTGTACACGAGACGCTGTTGGGTGCGCGCGCCGCGGGTCTATGGCCGCCTCGCCGGGCGGATGGGAGAGTGTGCCGAGAATCGCCCGGCATCGGAGATTGCCCTGCGGGAGGGTCATCTGAAGCAATAATCTGCTCAAGATATCCAACGGGTTGGCCTGGGCGTTGTCACAAAAAGGGTGCAACCGTTGCGAGTGATCGGCCATAATCGCCCTCTATGTCTTCATTTGTAGTTGAATTAAAGCGCCGAAACGTCCTGAAGGTCGGTGCCGCCTATGCCCTGGTCAGCTGGATTCTGATCGAAGCCGGTTCTGTGCTGCTACCGACGTTTGGCGCCCCGGACTGGTTTTTCAAGGTCTACGTATTGCTGGTGCTCGCCGGCTTCCTGCTGTCGCT
>JAOTXR010000412.1 GCA_029862285.1 Gammaproteobacteria bacterium | reverse complement strand
AAGACTAACTACTGGATTTACCCAGGCAATGATTATGACTCGGCAGTCAATACGTTTTTCGAGAATCAGGACGCGCCGTTCCCTGTGGTCTATATCTCGTTCCCATCGGCCAAGGACCCCGACTACCTGAACCGGCACCCCGGTACATCGACAATCGAAATCGTGGCCCCCGCGCCATACGAGTGGTTCACCAGGTGGCGCGACAAGACATGGGGTAAACGCGGCGAAGACTATGAAGACCTCAAAGCCAGTCTCGGGGACCGACTAATGCAGCATCTGTACGACAAGGTGCCGCAGGTCCGTGGCAAGGTTGATTACTACGAGGTATCGAGCCCACTGTCGACTAACTGGTTCGGTGGCTATCACCACGGCGTGCTTTATGGTCTCGCGCACACCCCGCAGCGCATGCAGCAGAAGTGGCTGCGCCCGCGGAGCAAAATACCGGGCCTGTGGCTCACCGGTCAGGACATACTCACTTGCGGCGTAACCGGCGCCATGATGGCGGGCATGTTAACCACCATGAGCTTGGTCGGAACCCGCAAGATGGCCCCGCTGATGAAACGGATCTACGAGATGGGTACCGGGCACCTAACGTAACTTATTTGCGTATCGCTACGCTTGACAAAAATCGGTGCCGATCACTTATCCACAAATAAGTAACATCGGGTGTCCGGTACCTTGTGGCATCCGGCATCGCGGTCGACGTTACCGCGGAAAACGTGATTGCTCGGATTCTTGGCCCGACGGCGTTTTCGCGGTAATGTGGCGCGAGGACGCTGCTCGCGAGCGCGAAAATTTACCCTGACCGCATTTTTACCATTTTCAGGAGATGGCGATGAAGGCTACTGGACACTGCTTGTGTGGTGCCGTCACATATACGGCGGAAGATGTACCGACAGAAATAAACAGCTGCCACTGTGGCATGTGCCGTAGATGGAATGGCGGACCTGCATTTGCCGCTATTGTCGGTAAGGTGACATTCGAGGGCGAAGAGAACATTACGCGGTACGATTCTTCGGAATGGGCGGAACGAGGATTTTGTAACCGTTGTGGCACAAACCTGTTTTTTCGATTGAAGGAGCAGGACAACTACGTCATCTGGATGGGTAGCTTCGATGATCAGACACCATTCAATTTGGCAGGTGAGATCTTCATTGATGAAAAGCCGCCGGCATACAACCTGGCTGGTGATCACCCTCGACTGACGGGTGAAGAATTCATGGCATCACTTCAGCAGGGAGACAGTTAGTCGGAAATCGCGGTCAGAGTACGTTTCATGGCTTCCAAATCTCAGGGTACCGGGCACCTAACGTAACTTATTTGCGTATCGCTACGCTTGACAAAAATCGGTACCGATCACTTATCCGCAAATAAGTAACATCGGGTGCCCGGTACCTTGCGGCGCGCCTTGCGGCGCTGAAGCAAATTAATGCCTGAAAATCAGACAAATAGGTCTAAGGGGGTCAAGTCTGCCCATTTCCCATTTCCCATTTCCAATCGGAAAACGAGAAACGGGCAGACTTGACCCCTAATTGACCCCATTTGGGAATTTTGAGCGTTTAGACTAATAACGCTGATTAATCAGGGAGTGTTTCCATGAAAACTGTCGCTCAAACCCGTCTGTCTCTTGTCGCCGGCACGCTGGCATTGCTGGCCGCCCACGGGCCCATAATGGCTGACGAAATCCGAACGACCCAGGATGATCAGACGTCCGTCGCGGTAACGATTTACAACCAGAATCTTGCGCTGGTAAAGGATGCAAGAACCGTGAAACTCAACACCGGGCTGAATCAACTCGCATTTCGCGGTGTTAGCGCCCAGATGCGCCCCGAAACGGCGTTGCTCAGGAATACATCCGCGGCAGGCAATCTGACGGTGCTCGAACAAAATTTCGATTTCGATTTGCTGACTCCACAAAAGCTGCTCGAAAAATATACCGGCAAAGACGTTCAAATCGTCCGCATGAATCCCGCGACCGGTAAGGAAACGACTGAAACCGCCAGAATTCTGAGCACTAATCAAGGTACGGTCGTCAAGATCGGCGACCGCATCGAGATCAACCCGGTAGGGCGCTACATATTTAGCGATGTACCCGACACCCTGCGCGATGAACCGACACTGTCCATTCAACTGAGCAACAAAGCGCGCAACGCGCAGGACTACGAGTTGAGCTATCTGACGGGCGGGTTGGGTTGGAAAGCAGACTATGTGGCTGAGCTGAATAAAGACGACGATGAACTTGAACTTATGGGCTGGGTGACACTGACAAACAACAGCGGCGCGAGTTATAACCAGGCAACGATGCAGCTTGTCGCCGGAGACGTAAACCAGGTGCGGCCACAGTTCGAAAAGATGATGCGCTCGGACGCTGTG
>JAOTXR010000057.1 GCA_029862285.1 Gammaproteobacteria bacterium | reverse complement strand
TCGAAGAAGCTGCCGCTTTGCTCGGGCCCCGCCGCATCCAGAACCGCACGCAGTTGGGATACAGATTCATCGGTCGATATAAGACCGCTCGGACCGCCCATATCAGTTTGTACCCACCCCGGATGTAGCAAAATAACGCTGATGCCTCGGTCTCGCAGATCAATAGCCAGCGATTTCATAGCCATATTCAACGCGGTTTTTGACGCACGATAGGCATAGGAACCACCCGAGGTATTGTCGGCAAGGCTGCCCATCTTGCTGGTGACCGATGCAATCAGCTTGCGGCGGCTATCGGCGATGTTGCTCAGCAGGGATTGGGCCATCATCATCGGTGCGACGGTATTGACGTGCAGACTGTGTAGCCAGGAGCGTTCGTCCAGTTGCCCAAAAGTGAGGCCCTTATGCGGATAGACGCCAGCATTGTTAATCAATACATCGACTGGCGTACCGGCGAGACTCTCTACAAACGCCGTACGTTGAGTTTCGTCAGATACGTCGAGCGGATGAATGCTGAGTCTGCCATCTGAGTCTTGTGCCAGACGTGCAAGATCTGATGCGGTTTCAGGTTTTCGGCAACCGGCAAAGACGCGATGACCGTCTTTGAGATAACTGCTGGCCAGTCTCAGCCCGATTCCCCGATTAGCGCCGGTTATGACAACGTGCTCTCGCATATATCGTCCTTGTCACTCTTTTGCAAAGTATAGCCCTTACGGAGTGTCGGTTGGGCTCAGGCTTCCTTCTTGATCATCTCTTGCCCTAAAACTGAGTCTCGTCGAGTGCCATCACATTAGCGCTGCCGGCAGCGATCGCATCACCGTAGGCGCGGGCACGTGACAGCAGATGTTCGCAGAAGAACTTCGACGTCACTATCTTGGCTTGGAAAAAACTCGCGCCCTCTGCATTATTTTCGAGTTTATTCCGGGCAATAAGCGCGGAACGGCCCATCTGCCAGCCTGCCGCCGTCACGCCGGTCAACATCAGCAGGTAGTAAGACACTGCGCCAGCGGTGTGCGGATCTTCACGCTGGTTTTCAATCAGGAATGCGGTTGCCGACTCCAGCGCATCGACTGCCAGGTGCAGATTGCGCTCGATGTCACCAAACTCGTCGACCTCGGAAAGCTCCTGTACCGTCTTGCGGATATCGGCGATCAGGACATCCATGGCCCGGCCCTCATCACGCAGGATCTTCCTGCCGACCAGATCCTGAGCCTGAATACCGGTAGTACCTTCGTAGATAGTCGCAATACGGGCGTCACGAAAATGCTGCGCGGCGCCGGTTTCTTCAACATAGCCCATTCCGCCATGTATCTGTACGCCAAGCGACACGACTTGCTGGGCTTCTTCGGTGCACCAGCCCTTGACGGCGGGCACCAATAAATCCAGGCGGGCTTTGTTACGCGCTTTTTCATCGGCATCGGTGCTGTACGTTGCAAAATCCATCGCGCTACCGGCCACTGTGCACAATGCACGCATGCCTTCAACCGTGGACTTCATTGTCATCAGCATGCGACGTACATCCGGGTGGTGAATGATAGTGACGCGCTCGTTGCTGCCCGCGGCATTGCCCTGAACACGTTCTTTGGCGTATCGGGCAGCACGCTGATACGCGCGATCGGCAATACCAACGCCTTCGATACCGACGTGCAAACGCGCCAGATTCATCATGGTGAACATGCAGGCCAACCCGTTATGCTTCTCGCCAACCAGGTAACCGATTGCACCACCATTATCGCCAAGACTGATCACACAGGTCGGGCTGCCATGGATGCCGATCTTGTGTTCGATGGATACCGGCCGCATGTCATTACGCGGGCCTGTGTTGCCACTATCATCGACCAGGTACTTGGGCACGAGGAAAAGAGAAATTCCCTTCACTCCCGTGGGCGCGTCTGGTAGCCGGGCGAGCACCATATGGATAATGTTGTCCGTCATCTGGTGGTCGCCCCAGGTGATGAAGATCTTCTGGCCCGTTATCAGGTAGTGGTCATCTTGCGGCACTGCCTTGCTGGCGACTGCTGCGAGGTCCGAACCGGCCTGTGGCTCGGTGAGATCCATTGTGCCGGTCCATTCACCGGAAATTAGTTTGGGAAGGTATGTTTTCTGCAGCGCCTCGCTGCCGTGAGCGATAAGCGCCTCGACCGCAGCCTGCGACAGCATCGGGCACAGGGAGAACGCCATGTTGGACGCCTGCCAGATCTCGCCGACAGGAAACGACACCACGCTGGGCAGGCCGCCACCGCCATGATCGGCTGAGAACGGCAGGCTATTCCAGCCGCCTTCGACAAATTGCCTGTAAGCATCGGCGAAGCCGGGAGTCTCATGGACGTCGTCGCCCTGGATTCGGGCACCGTTTCGGTCTCCTTCAGGATTCAGTGGCGCCAATACCTCGGTTGCGAGTCTGCCGGCTTCCTCGAGAACAGCCTGCACGACATCGGCCTCGGCTGCTTCCATACCCGGGAGGCGGCTGATGCCGTCAAGATCGGCCAGTTCCTCGGTGCAAAAACGCATATCGCGTGTTGGCGCGTGGTAGACAGTCATACAGATACCCGGTAGCTCAGGATTGAGGCTGTCATGTTAATCAACCGGTCCGGCAAGTGTCTATTTGGATTCAGGCCGGTTGTCGCCGGCGCGCCATCGGGCGACCGCCAGACCGGCCAGCAGACCCGCAAGATGGCCGTCCCACGAGACGAACTGCTGTAACGGTAAAATGCCCCACAACAAGCTGCCATAGACCGCAATCACTATCGCCGCGATGAGCAGGGCATCCGCTGTTCGTTGGAACCAGGCCCGGCCGAGTAATAGCCCGAAGTAGCCAAATACCAGGCCGCTGGCGCCAACATGCAGAGCCGTGCGTCCGAACAACCAGAGTAGCCCGCCGGCGACGACTACAATCGCCACCGTGGTTGAGACAAAGTGCCGCTCACCGCGGATTGCGATCAGCCCGCCAAGGGCCAGCAGCCCCCCGCTGTTGGAGATCAAGTGGGCAAAACTGCCGTGGAGCAGGGGCGCGAGGGCAATTCCCGGCAATCCGCTCAGCTGTCGCGGCACCAGGCCAAATCCGTTGAGATGGTGGTCCAACACGAAGTTGACCAGTTCCACCATCCATAAGATGATTAGCAGGCCGGCCAGTGCACGGAAGCGAGACATGGGTCGCATTATGAGAGCCGCCGGGCCTGTGGGGGAAGTCCCATCCGGCTCTTTTTCCTGATAAGCTATGGTCGTTTAAGCGTCTCTCCCAGAAACGATCTGAGAATTAGGATCTATGCGTATCCAAACACTCTTTCTAGTCTTTTCGTTGTTATTCTTGTCCCCGGTTGCACAAGCCGATCTGGCGCGTGCCCAGTCATTATTTCAACAGGGCCGTACCGGCGAAGCGCTGGCAGAAGTCGACCGCCTGCTGGCCGATTCACCAGATGATGCAGAGACTCGTTTTCTGCAGGGAATTATCTACGCGGATCTCGGCCGTAGCGAACAGGCAATAGAGGTCTTTGCGAGCTTGACGCACGACTTCCCGGAATTGCCGGAGCCGTACAATAACCTCGCTGTGCTGTTCGCGGAACAGGGTGAGTTTGAGAAAGCGCGCGACTCACTGATGGCGGCGATACAAACGCACCCGAGTTACTCAACGGCGCACGAAAATCTCGGTGATCTTTACGCGAAGATGGCCGGCATTGCTTACGATCGTGCGTTGGAAGAAGATCGCTCCAACCAGTCGGCACGTTTGAAACTCTCCGCCGTCAACGGTTTATTCTCCGCCCCACGCACGCTTGGCGAACCGGCAGTGACTCAGGTCGCGCAGAACACACCCGAGACCAAACCGGTCGTCAGCGGAGCTGACATTGTTGAAAGCGAGCCGATTCCGGTCACGATTCCGGCGG
The DNA here is from genome assembly GCA_029862285.1 of Gammaproteobacteria bacterium. Taxonomy (GTDB): domain Bacteria; phylum Pseudomonadota; class Gammaproteobacteria; order Steroidobacterales; family JABDKV01; genus JABDJB01. Next base: position 4,988 of record JAOTXR010000057.1, on the reverse strand, counting down.
CTGCACAAACAACACCGGAACCAGAACCAGAACCAGCGCAGGAGCCTGAACCGGAAACGACCGTTGCGATGGCAACAACGCAGCCGGCCGCCGAACCGGTACCGTCGCAAACGTCGTCAGCAGCTGATGACATACGCAGTGCGATCCGCGCCTGGGCGGTTGCCTGGGCGGGTAAGGACGTAGATGGCTATGTTGATGCCTATGCATCGAGTTTCAGACCCGCCAATGGCGCACCGCGAGCGACCTGGGTGGCCTATCGCCGTGACCGGCTGAGTAAGCCGAACTTTATCCAGGTCGACGTCGGCGACATCGAAGTAGAGATGCTTGGCGCCGATCGCGCGCGCGCAACATTTGTGCAGGGTTACCGTTCGGATACCTATCGCGACCAGGTGATCAAAACGCTCAACATGAGCCGCAGCACGGCCGGTTGGCAGATCACCAGTGAGGTTTCCGAGGCTATCTAGATGACCTCCGGTAATAATAAAAGAGTATTTCTGCCGGCGTTTGCCGCAATTGCTGCGGTACTCATTGCCGCGGCGGCGCATGCGCCGTCCGCTGGCGGCGTTGCCGAACTCACCATCGCGAGCTCCGGTGGCGGCAGTAATCCGGCGCTGTCGGTTGCGACAACCGGAACGATCGGACCGGTCATAGGTACGGCGGTGCCACATCCCGAACCTGAACTACGCCTCATTAATGTAATCGAGACCTTTCGGCGTGGCGAAGTCGACTCGGCAATGAACGAGGCCCAGGAGCTGCTCGAGGCCAACCCGAATTTCAGACTGGCACATCTGGTCTATGGCGATCTACTGGCCAGTCGCGCCGGTGTGCCAATGTCGTTTCAGTCAACCGATATGCCCAGCGCATCAGTTGGTCTGTTGATGGCGGAAGCGAAGCAACGCTGGAAACATTATCGTACGTCAAAGCGTCCGGACCGCGTACCCGAGGCTCTCGTACAGATGAGTGGCTCACAGAAGAACGCGCTGGTTGTAGACCTCGCTGAATCCCGATTATTCGTCTTCGAAAATAAGAACGGTGAGCCGGAGTTGCTCGGCGACTACTATGTGTCCGGTGGCAAGAACGGCGCCCATAAGCAACGCCAGGGCGATCGCAAGACACCTGTCGGTGTCTATTTTGTCATCGACCGCTTACCCGGCGACGATCTGCCTGACAAGTATGGTCCTGTGGCGTTTCCCGTGGACTATCCGAATGAGTGGGATGTGCGTCATGGCCGGACCGGCGGCGGCATCTGGTTGCACGGTGTCTCCAGCAGTACTTACAGCCGGCCACCACTCGACAGCGACGGCTGTGTTGCGCTTAGCAACGCGGAGCTGGAGCTGGTCGCGCCGCTGCTGCAGGAAGGCTCTACGCCGGTACTGATAGCCGATGGGCTGTCGTGGGTTTCGACGGATCGGGTGGCGCAACGCAGGGCAGACATCACTTCGTCTATCGAACAGTGGCGAACCGATTGGGAAAGCGGTGAAGTCGACACCTACCTCGGGCATTACTCGGGCGAATTTCACGGCCGTGGTATGAACAAGAAGGCATGGGATGCTTACAAATCCAATGTGACGCGAAACAAACGCTTCATCCGGGTCGGGCTTGATGACATCAGCGTTTTCGCACATCCATTCGAAGACGACATGATGGTGGTTTCGTTCCGCCAGCAATACGAGAGTGACAGATTCAGCAGCAGTGCCAAGAAGCGTCAGTACTGGCGTCTCGAGGACGATGGCCGCTGGCGCATCATCTCAGAAGAAAACGTCGCGCTCTAATCCCGGACAAACAATCAGGTTTGCGCGAGCTTGAGGAACGCTCGGCAACTATAGTTCAGCCGCTTCCTTGGCGGTAAGGTAATCGACCACTTCCCGCAGCTTGGAAATGCTGCCGGTCATCGACCCCGATGTTACGTACTTGCCGTTGATGACCAGTGCCGGCACGCTATCGATTCCATAGCGGCGTCCGAGGTTATCCGCCTGCCGGACTTTCGTATCGACTGCAAACGAATTGAAAGCGGTACCGGCGTCATCGCCAGTTACGCCCTGGGCGACGAAAAAATCAATGACAGCTTTTTCTTCAGCCAGGCGATTGCGTTTTGTGTGGTATTCAGTGAATAAATCGGAATGAACATCTTCCAGTATGCCAAGCGTTTCAGCCATGTAAAAAGCCTTGCTATGGACCCTGGCCATGCTGTTGAAGTTGGCCGGGATGCGTAAAAAACTTACGTAGGCGGGTTTGCTTTCCACGTATTCTTTAATGAATGGCTCGAAGCTCATGCAATGTGGGCAGCTGTACATGAAAAACTCGGCGACTTCGATTTTGTCTGGTGAGCTACTGGTCGGCTGTGTCGGGTTGAGGACCCGATAGTGTTTGCCAGCGATAATATCGGCGCGTTCCGCCGGTGCGGCAATCGGTTTGGCGGCTGGCGCAGGATCCGGCGAGGGCTCGACCTGAGCCACGGCAGGATCGTCAAGCTGCGCGACAACCGGTGGTGTCTCGGTATTTTCAACGACAGCCGGAGCCGGATCTGGGGCCGTCGCTACATCAGCGCCCGGAGGCGGCGTAGCGGGGCCATTTTCTGCACTGCAGGCCGGAAGGGCGATAAACAGGGCCAACATCAGGCCAACTAGACTTTTCATAACTACTCCGGAATCTCTGTCTGAATTCAATTAGAAAACAAGTCGGACCGCTAGTTCAATCGGCCCGTCAGGATTGTTTACAATCCGCGCTATCGCAGACCCTGTACGTATGATGCAACTGCGGCGATTTCCGCTTCGCTCATCTGCGAGGCGATGTTCCGCATCATTTGATCCTTGTCGGTCTTCCGTTCGCCGGCCGCATAGAGACGCAGCTGACTCGAAATATAGGTTGCATGTTGTCCCGCGATCCACGGCATGTTCGCGCCCGGATTACCATGACCGTTGGGGCCATGACATGCAGCGCAGGCGCTGACACCGGTTTCCGGGTTGCCGCCACGATAAAGTCTTTTGCCAGCGTCAACTTTAGCGGGATCTGCGGTGCCACCCTTCAGTGTTTGTGACTGATAGTAGGCGGCCAGGTCTTCCTGTCCCTGCTCGTCCAGCATCATGGCCATCGGTGTCATCAATGCATTGGCCCGGTCACCACTCTTGTAAGCCTTGAGTTGGGCGACGATGTAGCTCGCATGTTGGCCAGCCAGGCTGGGCCATTCGCCGTTGCTGCTGTTGCCGTCCGCGCCATGACAGGCGGCGCAGGTTGCCGATTTCGATTTGCCCGCTTCGGGATCACCGTCAGCCCGGGCGGCGGTCAGTGTCAGACAAAAAACGACAACAAATACTGCGGTCCTGATCATGCGTGCTCCTTGGGTTATGGGGCGTGGCGACTGTGCTAGACTGCCGGCCCGCCGAACGCCGCGGAATTTTACACCATTCAGGCGGTTGTTCGCGCGTCGTGGCTCGCAGCAAGCAGATTCCGCTCATGTCCAACCCTTTCCAGCAAGCCAAATTTATCCAAAGCGCCTGGCAGCCAGCGGATTTTGTGCCCGACGATGGTATCGAGGTGGCCTTCGCCGGTCGCTCCAACGCCGGTAAATCCAGTGCCATCAACGTCATTGCCGGACAGCGGCAGCTGGCCCGGATCAGCAAGACCCCGGGACGTACTCAACTGATCAATTTCTTTGCGGTCGATGACACGCACCGTCTGGTGGATCTGCCCGGCTATGGTTATGCCAAGGTTCCCGAAAAGATGCGTCGCCACTGGCGGGTTCTCATGCAGGCTTATTTTGACCTGCGCGAAAGCTTGTCAGGATTGATTATCATCATGGATGTGCGCCGGCCGATGACAGACTTCGATGTGCAAATGCTCCAAACGGCGGCGAACAAGGGATGTGCGGTCCACGTGTTGCTGACAAAGGCAGACAAGCTAAGCCGCGGCAAGGCTGCCAGCACCCTGCTGGCCGTGCGGCGTGATCTGAACGATACGGCTACTGTGCAGCTGTTTTCCGCCCACACCCGGCTCGGTGTCGACGAAGCACGCGATGTCCTGGCCACCATGATGGCCATAGGCGCCTGATAATCAGCGCCGGTTTTCTTGCAGCAATTCCAAAAAAAAGAGCCCCGGCGCAAAACGTAGGGGAAGCGCACCGGGGCAGCTTGATGTCCGGTATGGGGTAGCCGGACAGCTTGCCCGCTCAGGGAGGTAGCGGGCGAGCGTCTTTGATGGCGCTCGATATAGTTTGAGTTCGGCTCCCGGAAGAAGTTCCGCAGTGCAACGAAACGTTAACCTATTGTTTTTAAATTAATTTTTCTGGCAGCCCAAAAAAAAATCAGGAACTTAGGTAGCTCGCCCGGCCAGGACCGCTGTCGACGCGGCGGGGCTGGGTGGAAAACCGGCCGTGCCGTGGCATCGGTCGAGCTGTCCTTCGCACAGAACCGTCAATGGGCTTCGTCCCAGTTGGCACCTGCGCCCGTATCGACCCGCAACGGCACCTTTAATTTTGCGGCCTGGGCCATACGCTGAACGACGTTGTCAGTAACATCGCCGAGATGTTTTTCTGGTACTTCGAGCACCAGTTCGTCATGTACCTGCATGATTAACCGCGCGCCGCCACCTTGCGACTGCAGCCAGTCGTGTACCGTTATCATTGCACGCTTTATGATATCGGCGGCTGTACCCTGCATGGGCGCATTGATAGCGCTACGCTCTGCATATTGCCGGCGTGCAGCATTGCGTGACTGAATGTCATTGAGATACAGACGTCTGCCGAAAACAGTTTCGACATATCCCTGCTCGCGTGCCAGTTCCCGGGTCTTGTCCATATAGCGCCGCACATCCGGATAACGGTCAAAGTAGAGATCGACATATTTTTGTGCCTCGCGGCGTTCGATACCCAGTTGTCTCGCCAGCCCAAAAGCAGACATGCCATAGATCAGGCCAAAATTAATCGCCTTTGCAGCGCGGCGTTGATCCGCTTCCACATCCTCGATTGCGACATCGAATGTCGCAATCGAGGA
>JAOTXR010000411.1 GCA_029862285.1 Gammaproteobacteria bacterium | reverse complement strand
AGCCGCGGTAGCGACAGCGGGCCGAGTCGCAAAAGACGCTATTCGGTCCGAATACTGCAGCTTGCATTGATCGGCCAGCGCTTCTCGTAGTCTGCGATAGCCCTGTTCATTGTGGATCCGTCTTTTTGGTCGCTCTCAACCAGGGCAACGGCTCCAGGCGGGAGTCTGGCACAACCAGTTGTCGGTGTGTGGCTTGGAGGGGAGAAGCCCAGTTGGGACCTCGAACGACCGTATGCTCCAGACGGCAACTGGATTCAATGGTCATTCCCCTTCGACAAGGCTATTCTGGTGTCCAAAAATTCACTGAGCTTCAGGCTGTTGCCTGTAGTTTTTGCGCATTTTCGCGGAGTTTTTTTGGACGCTGGTTTTGCGAAAACTGACTGTGAATCAGAGCTATGCTTTCGAACGGTCGACGCATTAGCATATAGGTACCGGGCACCAAACGTAACATATTTGCACGTATCTTCATCTTTTAAAAAGAAATGACGCTCTCCCGCTAACAAACTGCCCTGTTAGGGTTGGAGACGTTTGTGAAACACAGGGCATGGATGCCGAGACGCCCCCGAATTTTTGTTGAGAACAGCTTCTACCACCTGATTCTGCGAGGCAATTCACGCGAGGCTTTGTTTCGCTGCGACGCAGATATCGAGTCATTCCACGAGCTGGCGATACGGGGTCTGGCCCGTTATGGTTGCCAGTTGCATGCCTACTGCTGGATGACTAATCACATCCATGCCATTGTGCAAGTCTCCGACCGTCCATTGTGGCATTACGTACGCTGGCTGGGGACAGAGTACGCGCGTCGATTCAATCGCCGATACCAGCGCAGCGGGCATGCTTTTGAGCGTCGACATCGCGCGATCCTGGTCGACGATGATGACTATCTGCTGACACTCGTGCGATACATTCATCTGAATCCCGTTGATGCGGGGATGGTTACTGACCCGGAAAACCATTGTTGGAACAGTCATCGTGCCTATCTGGACCCCGGCGAGCGGCCGCCCTGGCTGCAGACACAGTTTGTTTTGGCACTGTTCTCCGCAGACATGACGAAGGCAATACAACGTTACGCGAGCTTCGTCACTGATGCGGCCGGCTGCGAACAACGCCACACGATAGACGCCTCGATTTGGTCATCGAATAGCGGCTCGCCAGTGACCAAAAGCGGCCTCGATTGCCGGACCAGTACCGCCCGGTTAAATGATTATTTCTTGCGTCAGCAAGGTCTGAGCACCGAGCTGCTGACCACACTGAAAGGGCCGGACCGCGCCAGGCGCCTTGTGCGGCTCAGGGCTCAACTTGCCGCGCAAGTGCTCGATAGTCATGTGGCCACGCTGACAGAAATTGCAGCATACTTTGGTCGCTCCAGGGCCGCGCTGTCACGCACCTTGTCACGCTACCGCAGAGACCTTGCCAACAATTAAGTCACGTTCGGTGCCCGGTACCTTCTACTTTCACTATTTCATACTGGAGTCCACGGGCGACAACATCGACCACGTTCGGTTCCGGCCGGGATTCGACTACCGGCTCTGGCGCAGGGGCACAGCCCAGACCCGAAACGAGCAGAATTGTCAGCATTAGATGACGCATAGAACCACGCTGGAATGGCTAGGGCCGGGGCAAGATCGGGCGTTGCAGAACCAGGCTGGCACACAGGTGAGCAGCGGTGGCCGGGTCGTTGTCGGCAAACGCCTGTTCCGCACGCTGATAGACCTGCCACAGACGGTCATCCGATTTGTCCACCCGTATCGATGAATACCAGCCAAACTCGGCTGCGGCAATATTGAGACGCACCGCCATGCAATTCAGACGGGCACTGTCCTCCATGCTGTCGCGACTGCTCATTAACTCTTCCAGATCGTCCAGGTCATGGACATACTCGCCAAACAACGGGACCTGCAACAGCGATTCCAGTGCGTCCGGTGTAATCTGTGGCGGTCGCGGACACTCGGACGCCGGCGCGAGGGGCAACTGACAACGCCAGTAACGTGCCACTTTGGGATCGAACACCGCATCATCGAGGGCAAAGGGAAGACCGTCGGGCATCACGAATACTGGTGTCGTGTAGGTCTGCGCCGGCGGTCCATTGACACCGGGGAACGTCAGTTCGACCAGATAACCGGTCCACCCCTCGTCAGGTTCGGTCAGCAATATCTCCCAGGCACCGGGCGACTGCTCCACCAGCATTGTGTCGGTCCACACGGGGCCGATCGCTTCGAGTCTGAAATCCCGTGCCTGGCTATTGCTTGCCTGCCACAATGTCGCCGATTCGGCCGGTGGATCGCTGCTCACTTCGAGCAGCCCGTCGTTGAGATTCCAGTCCAGTACCGGTCGCGGTGCGTCGGCAACCACTGTCTTGAACCACGCAAGCAACGCGTCCAGC
>JAOTXR010000410.1 GCA_029862285.1 Gammaproteobacteria bacterium | reverse complement strand
TGCAGGGGCAAATACGGTCGGGACAAGACTACCATTCGTTTGCCAACCCGCATGAAGCACGCGTCACCCATCTCGATCTCGAGTTAGTCACCGATTTCGAGAAAAAAATTCTTAAAGGTGCCGCGACGTTGACAGTTGAGCGCGTGTTCGACGGTGCGCACGAAGTAGTGCTGGATACACGGGATCTGGATATTCAGGATGTCATGGCCAGAACCGCCAGTGGTGAATGGCGGCAGACTTATTACCGCCTGGAGGATTCCGATCCGAATCTGGGTGCGGCACTCGTAGTCGATTTGCCGGCAGGTTCTGCAGAGCAGACTATTCGCATACGCTACCGCACGTCGCCGGCTGCATCGGGTCTGCAATGGCTGTCGCCGGCTCAGACGGCCGGCAAAGTACATCCGTTTCTGTTCACCCAGTCCCAGGCAATTCATGCGCGTAGCTGGATTCCATTACAGGACACGCCCGGCGTGCGTATGACCTATGAGGCCGTTGTCAAGACTCCACCGGAGTTGCTCGCGGTCATGAGCGCTGCAAATGAGCCGGGTGCGGCACGGGATGGCGAGTACGAGTTTTCCATGCCGCAGGCTATCCCGTCGTACCTGATTGCACTGGGTGTCGGTGACCTGGTTTTCGCGCCTATGGGTGAGCGCACCGGAGTCTATGCGGAACCTTCGCTACTGGATGCGGCGGCGCGCGAATTTGTCGATACCGAACAGATGTTAATAACCACCGAACGTATGTATGGGCCGTATCGCTGGGGACGCTACGATCTATTGATACTGCCGCCCAGTTTTCCCTTTGGCGGTATGGAGAACCCGCGTCTGTCTTTTATTACGCCAACCGTCATCGCCGGAGACAAGAGCCTGGTTTCTCTTATTGCGCACGAGCTGGCGCACTCGTGGTCGGGCAATCTGGTAACCAATTCAGCCTGGCGGGATCTGTGGCTCAACGAGGGCTTCACCAGCTATCTCGAGTCCCGAATCATGGAAGAGGTCTATGGCAAGGCGCGTGCCGATATGGAGAACGTCCTTAGCTACCAGACAGTGATGCAGGAAATTGAGGAATTACCGGAAGCTTCAGAAATACTGGCCATCGACATGCGTGGTAAAGACCCGGACGAAGTCTTTTCCAACATTCCCTACACCAAGGGTCAGCTGTTTCTTGCCTGGCTTGAGCACGCTTTTGGTCGCGAGCGTTTTGATGAATTCCTGGTGCAGTATTTTGACGAGTTTGCTTTCCAGAGCATTGCGACCGAGACCTTTATAAAGTATCTGCGTACCAATCTGCTGGACACCAATCCCGGCGTCGTTAGCACGGATCAGATCAAGCACTGGATATTCAGCCCTGGTATGCCGGCCGATACCATCGTGCCTGAATCAGACGCGTTCGCGCTTGTCGCAGCGCTGAGCAATAGTTGGCTTGCCGAGGAAATCAGCGCCGGCGATATCGATACCCGGGAATGGACCGTCCATGAATGGCGTTACTTTCTCAATAATTTGCCCGCAAAACTCAGTCCGGCGCAACTTGCGGAGCTCGATAGCAGCTTTGGTCTGACGCAGTCGACCAACAATGAGGTTGCCCACAGTTGGTTGTTAATAGCGGTGCGTAACGACTACGCGCCGGCTTACGAAAGACTGGAGGACTACCTGGTAATAATTGGGCGGCGCAAACTCATCACACCTTTATACGAAGAGCTGGTAAAAACCGACAAGGGCAGGGCCTTCGCCGAGCGCGTCTACGCGATAGCGCGCCCCGGTTATCATTCGATAGCAGTGGGGACGGTTGACACAATTTTTTCCGGCGACACCGGCTAGAGTCTGGAAACCGTCGATTGCGGTGAGCATAGAAGCCGGTATTTGTCTGCAGCTCGGAAGAAAGTCGCTGCAGAACAAGCAACCGTCTTCTCTCTCACCGGTGAGAATGCGAGGGCAGCCTTAGTTGCGACCCGTAGGAGCAGCTTTAGCCTCGATTCCGATCTTATTGCTTCCTGTTGACTGTCAGTTCCACCTGTGCCGGGGGTATGTTCGTGTCGACCACCTCGACGCGGAAGTTGAGGCAACTGTTCTGTTCCAGGTCGAGTGAAATGTTCGGGCTACCGTCGGGAGCACCACCGTCGAGCAACAATGGCTCACCGAGCAACAGCCGCGTGTCGGCATCGTACTCCAGAGTCCACAGCTCATTGGCAATCTTCAGCTCGTGTGGAACTTGCGGCGGCGATGCCGCTACTTCCATCTGGGCACGGTATACGCCACCACCGTAATTGATCAGGTCATACGGCGGCGCGCTGCCCCAGCCATTCATGCTGCCACGGACGAACAGTTGCACCCCGAAGTGCTCTGCCGGATCGAGCCCGGTATCGCGCAGACCGCAACCGGCCTCACAAATGTTCGG
>JAOTXR010000056.1 GCA_029862285.1 Gammaproteobacteria bacterium | reverse complement strand
CGTCGACTTCGTCCTCCAGATCGCGTGGCCCAAGGGAAAACAACAACATGAATACCGCAAAAGCCAGGTAGGGCAATCCAAGCAGAGTGTCACGAAAAACTATCGCGAAAGCGGCAACAGGAACTACTGGCACAAGCACGATGAGAATCGCGCCAATTTTGCTGAGCCAACCGTCACCCAGCAACCGCAATCCCCGATCAAAGTACTGATCCAGCCAGCGCGGTTCGCGCAGGTGAAACAAATGCGTCAGGAATCGTTCGGCAAACAGGCCCAAACCCAGCGCCAGCAGGTTCATCGACAACCACCTGGGCGGCCCGGCACCAAACGGTAAATCTCCCTTACCATCAACAACATGCGATTATCCTAACACCTTGCTGCCAGCGGAGTTACCCAGTAAAGCCGAAAGCCGCGGCCAGTCGAAGTTCGGACCCGGGTCTGTTTTGCGTTCGGGTGCGATATCGCAGTGACCAACAATGCGATCGTAGCGAATCCCCGGAAAGGTTTGCTCGAGTACGACACAAAGCTCACTCAGCTTTTCGTATTGCGCATCGCTGAACGGCGTATCGTCATCACCCTCCAATTCAATGCCAATAGAATAATCATTGCAAGCATCGCGACCATCGTGACAGGAGTCACCGGCGTGCCAGGCGCGTTGATCGAGAGGTACGTACTGCACGAGTTCGCCGTCGCGGCGTATCAGCACATGTGCCGAGACACGCAGGTCGGCAATCTCTGCAAAGTAAGGATGTTTCGTCGGATCGATCGTGTTGCTGAACAAGTGATCGATCCATGGCCCACCGTATTCACCCGGCGGCAGACTGATCGCGTGCACGACGATGAGTTCCGGCGCGCAATCATTCGGACGTGCATCGTAGTTAACCGATGCGACCTGTCGCGCCTGCCGGATCAGGCCAGTGGCAGAATCGATATCCAAAGACATGCGCGAATTTTGCACCACCGGGCCGTGTCACACCATCCTGGCGGCCTGATTTCATGCTCAGCAAGCTTGCGCCCATGACCGCGCCTGTCCAGAATCACCGCATGCCGCCAAAACTGCGCCAGATGATCAGCGAGCTGATTGGTACACCCTCGATCAGCAGTGTCAGCCCGGAATTTGACAGCAGCAACCTCGCCGTTTGCAATCTGCTGGCGTCTTGGCTGGAGGACCTGGATTTTCGGATCGACGTCCGCTCAGTTCCCGGAACACATGACAAATTCAACCTCATTGCCACCCGCGGCGATGGCCCAGGCGGTCTGGTATTGGCCGGACACACCGACACAGTTCCTTTTGACGAAGGAAAATGGCAGACAGACCCTTTCGGCGCGAAAGAACGCGACCAACGTATCTATGGTCTTGGCAGTGCCGACATGAAGAGTTTCTTCGCGCTCGCCATCGAAGCCGTGCGGGCGTGTCTGGATCGAGATCCGCGGCAACCGTTGACGCTACTGGCTACAGCAGACGAAGAAAGCTCGATGTCCGGGGCACGAGCGCTGGCCGAGTCCGGCAGATTGCCGGGCGCCTATGCAGTCATAGGCGAACCCACCGGTCTGCGCCCGGTGCGCGCACACAAGGGCATTACCATGGATGCGGTGCGCCTGACCGGTAAGGCGGCACACTCCAGTAACCCTGCCACGGGTGTCAACGCCATCGACGGTATGCACCGTGTCATCGCAAGCCTGATAGCGCTGCGACAACAGCTGGCACAACGCTTCCATGACGAACGCTTTGATGTGCCGGCTCCGACGTTAAATCTCGGCCATATCCAGGGTGGTGATAACCCTAACCGCGTTTGCGCGATGTGCGAATTGCATTTCGACTTGCGGCTGCTCCCCGGCATGCACATCGACTCGAGCCGGCGTGAAATCCAGGCTGCCGTCACCGACAGCCTGGTCGATACCGGACTCGAAATCGAGTTCGAAACGCTCTTTGAGGGCGTTGAAGCCCTCGAAGTGCCCGAGAACTCAAAATTGCTCAAAGCGTGCACGCGACATACCGGCAAAACACCGCAGGTTGTCGGCTTTGCTACAGAAGCGCCATTTCTTGCCGGCATGGGCCTGGACACCGTTGTTATCGGCCCCGGTGACATTGCCCAGGCGCACCGACCCGACGAATATCTGCCGCTCAGCGCGATTGCACCGACGCTGCATTTGTTGCAGACGCTAATCGGGCAATTCTGTCTGGAGGCGGCCTGATGCGCAGCCACCGGGTATTTTTGAGCAGGCCGGTGAGCGGTGCGCAAACAATTACGACCGACCAGGCGACCGCGCATTACCTCAGCCGCGTGCTGCGATTGCGACCCGGCGCCGCGCTGACTGTGTTCGACGGCACCGGTGGTGAGTACGCGGCGACATTGACGAGTAGCACACGTGATAAAGCAGAGTTGGATATCGGGGAGCACCGCGACCGGGAACGTGAATCACCACTCGAACTGACACTGGCACAGGGCATCGCCCGCGGCGAACGCATGGATCTGGTGTTGCAAAAAGCGACCGAACTCGGTGTGAGCTGCATTGTGCCACTGCTAACCGATCATACCGTCGTGCGCCTGGATCGTGACCGCGCCGAAAAACGCCACACACACTGGCAGAAGATTGCTATTTCCGCCTGCGAACAATGCGGCCGCAATCGGTTGCCACAAGTGTGCCGGCCATGCGGCATCGATGACTGGCTTGAGAGTCTGCCAGATTCCGGCATGCGACTGGTTCTGCAACCCGATGCCGCAATCCCGCTCAGCGAACTTGCTACTGACCCCGCGTGTGACCCCGGCAGCCAGGGCATTACTGTCCTGATCGGCCCGGAAGGTGGCTTGAGTCAACGCGAACATGAAATTGCGATGGCCAGGGACTTCCGCCCGGTCGCATTGGGACCACGTATCCTGCGCACCGAGACTGCCGCCTTGGCGGCGCTTGCAATTGTGCAGTCCCGTTGGGGTGACGCCGGCTGACAGCAGCGTCAGGCGGCCTGGTCGAGCTCGGCGGCGATCATATTCTCGAGCAACTCGAGATCCGGAATGAGTGGCCGCTGATTCACCATACGCACCTGGCATAACACCGGACTTTCTGCTGGCCAGTCCGATGCGGTATCCGGTGCGAGCACCCCCGGATTAACCCGCACTAATTGCGGAAAACCCTGGGTAACCAGGCCAAAATAGCCGGCCCGCAATACATTGGTGATGCTGCGAAACACGACGACTCGCGAACGTGGTCCGGTGCGCGCCATCGCCTCACCACAAGCGCCTTCAAATGACACCAGCGGGATCGTGCGCCCGTTCCACTCCATGCGACCGAGTAACCATGGCTTGGCGCCATTCACCGGTTCGGGCGCATTGTAGCTGGCCACTTCTGCGATGCAGGCACGCGGAACGACCAGCCGGCCTTCGGCCAGCGGTACCAGCAGGCTATAAAGTTCTTCGACTGCCGCACTCATCAGCTCGATACCGCGGCGCGACGATTCGCGAGTAGTGGTTTGATTGCCTCGAGCAATTGCGCCTCCTGATAAGGCTTGCCGAGATAAGCATTGACCCCGAGTTCAATGGCGCGGTTGCGATGCTTATCACCGACACGCGATGTGACCATCACAATTGGCACTCCCTTCAGTCGCGGGCTATTGCGTACATGGGTTGCCACTTCATAACCATCCATACGTGGCATTTCAATATCCAGCAGGATCAGATCAGGCAAAAACTCCTGCATTGCGGCGACCGCGTCGACACCGTCCTTGGCAGTGGTAACGCGCATTTCATTACGTTCCAACAGGCGCTGCGTTACCCGTCTTACAGTTATTGAATCGTCGACTACCAAAACCGCCGGACGTTCGTCGCGCCTTTGTGGCGGTGGCTCCTGCAACACCCGGGCAGGCCGGGCGCTACGCACGAGTGCGTTGACGTCGAGAATAACCACGATGCTGCCATCGCCGAGTATCGTTGCACCAGCTACACCGCGCACCGCAGCGATCTGCGGCCCCACGGGTTTGACGACAACTTCACGACTGCCGACGATTTCGTCGGCAATCAACGCAGTGGAATGTTCGCCGGCGCGTACGAGAACGACCGGTATTGAAGCCCCGGCGGATTCCAGATCGGTGCCATGCGAACCCAGCAGATGACCGAGGTGCTGAAACTTGTAGGTATGATCGCCGTAGTCGAATTTGGGATCTTCATCTGCAAGTTGTTCGCGCAGTTCGTTAACGGGTACCCGCGCCACGCCAGCCAGTGTTGGCACCGGTATTGCATAGTGTTCTTCACCGACGCGCACGAGCAGTGCCTGACTAATCGCCAGTGTCAGCGGCAGACGCACCGTAAACGTTGCGCCGCGGCCCTGGATGGAACTGATCAACAGCGATCCGCCCAGCTGCTTGACAACATTGGCAACGACATCCATGCCAACACCGCGCCCGGCAGCCTGGGTCACTTCCGTGGCAGTACTGAAACCCGGCTCGAGTACCAATTGCAGTATTTCGCTGTCGCTGAGCGTCGCCGCACCGGTAATCAGACCTTTTGCCTGCGCCTGCTCGCGAATAGCGGAAATATCCAGACCACGACCATCGTCACGAAACACGATCACCATTTCCGAACCTTCGCGCGCAAGCGATATTTCGATCGTGCCACTGCCGGGTTTCCCCATCCGCTCGCGATCTTCGGATGTTTCGATACCGTGAACGACAGCGTTTCGCAACATATGCTCGAATGGTGGCAGCATTCGATCGAGCACCTGGCGATCAAGTTCGCCGCCACCGTGCACGACCAACTCGGCCCGCTTGCCGGTTTCCGCCGCGATCTGTCGCACCAGCCGACTGAACCGCGGCACGTGACGCTGGAACGGGATCATGCGTGTCCGCATGAGTCCATCCTGCAACTCTGTGGTCACCCGCGATTGCTGTACCAATAGCGTCTCGGCATCGCGTGTCAGCTCTTCGAGCAAGCCCTGGATGCTGCTCAAGTCACTGACCGATTCGGCCAGCGCCCGTGACAATTGCTGAATCAGTGAGTAACGATCCATTTCAAGTGGGTCGAAATCGGAACGTTGCTCCGTATCGTCGTGGTGCTTGTGCAGGATGTGCGCTTCGGTTTCCATTTCCAGCTTGCGAAGCTGCTCGCGCAATCTCACGACCGTCTGGGCCAATTCCGCGGTATTAAAACCAATCGTGCTGATTTGTTGTTCCAGCCGCGAATGATAAATACTGACCTCGCCGACGTTATTGAGCAGGTCATCGAGCAATTCGGCTGAAACACGAGCAAATTCGCGCCGTTCGCCAGACTCCTCGGTAAACAGTTCTTTTGCCGCCGAGCGTGATTCCTCTTCGTCTTCGACGGCGGGTATCGCCGGCTGGGACAGTTGCGGTGGCTCGGCGACCGGTGGCGGTGAAACTTCTGATGGAATTTCCGGCGGTTCCATGCGCGGCGGCTCTGGCGGCACTTCCACAGGGGCAGCCAGGGCGTGGATACGCTCGAGCAGGTCGTCGGCGTCACGCACCTCACGTCGCGCGCGCAACGCTTCGGCCATGCTGTGCATGCGATCGAGACTTGCCTGCAGCACGCTCATCACCCGGGCGTCGGTTTGCCCGTGACCGCTTTCGATTGATATCAACAACGATTCCAGTTCGTGACTGAGATCGCCGATTGCCGTAACGCCTGCCATGCGGGCGCCGCCCTTCAGGGTATGCAAGTGTCGTTGCAATTCCGCCATTGACACGTGACTTCCGGCATCGCGTGCCAGGCCCTGCAGAGATATGTCTGCAGCTTCGAGGATCTCGGTAGCCTCGTCACCGAAAATGGAGGCGATTTCGTCAAGCGGCTCCTCGGCAGCCGGCTCTGCAATTTCCGGCAAATCTGTAACTGTGTCTTCGGGGACTTCTTCCGGCGCGGCCCGCAACGCTCCTATGCGCGCGATAAGTTCGCGGGTGCCCGGTGGCGGCCGGTCTTCGTTAATTGTTGCGACAATCCTGCGTATGGTGCTAATTGCATCCGCAAAAACGTCGATGGTTTCCCGCCCGACCTGGCCGCCTTCGTCAAAAACACCGCGGATGTACTTGTTGATGGGATCGGCGATCGCCGCAACATCAGTTGCACCCGCCATATTGGCGCTGCCGCTAAGTGTGTGCCATGCCCGTTGCAAATCATCGGTCAACGTACACGGCGTACCAGTGCCGGCTACTTCCGACAGGAATGCGTCGATAGACGACAGGTGCACATCTGTCTCGTTGCGGAAAATTTCATAGAGGATCGGATCCATGCCACGCGGCTTTTCGACTGCCGCCGGCTCGGTCGCG
This sequence comes from Gammaproteobacteria bacterium, assembly GCA_029862285.1. Taxonomy (GTDB): domain Bacteria; phylum Pseudomonadota; class Gammaproteobacteria; order Steroidobacterales; family JABDKV01; genus JABDJB01. The sequence continues at coordinate 2,650 of JAOTXR010000056.1, read as the reverse complement.
GCCACAGGTTCCCCGCCGGAAATCAGCGCGTCGGCACGCGCCATGATCTGCTGCACGTCGCCCTTCGGTTCAGTGCCAACCTCAAGCTGCTCCAGCAACGACGGAAGAGTCTCGACGGCATCCTGTAGCAGCAAAACCGACTCGGTGCCGGTTTCGATAGTCCCATTTAGAATTTTGTTGCAGATATTTTCGAACGACCAGGAAAAGTCGCCGATGCGCTCGGCGCCAACCATCCGCCCGCTGCCTTTGAGCGTGTGCAACGAACGGCGTACCAGCACCAGGGCCTCTTCGTCTTGCGAATCGCGCCACGCGGGCCAGTTCTTGCGAATCGCCGCTATTTCCTCGCGTGCCTCTTCGATAAATGTTTCCAGCAACTCGGGATCGATCTTTTCCGAGTCGATGATTGCTGGCGTCGTTTGTTTTGCAGCTGCCACAAATGCCGGGGCGCTGACCGGTTGTTCCATAACAGGTGGTTGCACGGGTTCTGGCGTCTCTGGAACCACAGACGGTATTTCTGCCGGCGCCGTGTCTGCAACCGCGGCCATTTCGCTCGCAGGAAGAATCGCGTCGAGGCAGGCGTCAGCGTTATCGAGCATGTACCAGGGATCGGCGCGTTCTTTCTGCACCGCATCCAGATAGTATTCAACACTGACTATCGCGTCGGCGAGACGATCCAGGTCAGCTTCGCTAACATCCTCTGATTCGACACCGCGAAGATCGGACCGGGTATAGCTTGCTATTCGGTCAATGACACCGACCGCGCGCGACTTGCCCAGCATCAGCAGGCCGGCGTTAATAGCGCGCAGCAACTCGGGAACATTATCCAATGCCTGGGTATTTGCCGCGACAAATTGGGATATCGATTCCTTGACCCTCGAGAGGTTAACCAGGCACTCGCGAACTACAGCCCTGATAACCGCGCGAAAGTCGCTTTCCCGCAGGGACTGCGAATCGTCCGTCGCGTCATCAACATCGGCCGGCGGTGGTTCCGGACGCACCAGTTCGATCAATTCGTGGTCCAGACCGTCCTCTATCGCCAGCAACCCGCCCGCCGATGCCATCATTTCGTCATCGCCGACTGCAGTCGCTCCACTGACCCACTCACCAAAGCGTTCTCGCTCAGCCATGATTCCGGCCCTGAGCTCCCCCAACCCAAGCATTGCGAGGGTATCCGCGATGCGCTTGAGTGTGTCGCTTTGTGCGGCCAGGTCATCCATGTCCTGCTTGCCTGTGCGCACGTAGATATCGAGCACATCTTTAACTTGACCGAGATCCTGCTTGATCGCTGCACCCACTGTCTCCATCAAGTGTGTGCTCGGTGCGGCGAGACTGTTGCGCGCCGCCTCGAGCTGATCGGCGCCAGGCAAAACCTCGGACAGACAAAAAGCCCGCTTAACCGAACTGATACGCTCGCCGGTGGAATTGGCGCGCGCCGCGTAGTACAGCAGGTTATTGATCAGTTGCGACGGCGGGTTTTCGTCAAAGCTGGCTTCACCACGATCGATCAGCTGCTTGATACACCGATCCGCCTGACCCAATAAGCGTTTTACGGCAACGCTACTGTCCAGGCCGTCGTCACACAGTGCTTCTGTCAGCGAACCCACGATCCAAAAGAGCTGATACAGAGCCTCGCTCGATGCTGCCTGTTGCAGGTTTTCCGCTACCGCACCCATCGTCGCAAGATTGCTGTCGACGTGTTCGCCACGCAGCCAACCCAACATACTGGACTGATAACGCGGTCGTAGTTTTCTGGCGACGGCGACGACGTCAGCACCACTCGGTTTTGGTTTCCCGGCCATGTCGCCGGCAGAATCGAGATTGAGAACAAATAAGGTGTTTTCGGATAACAGCGGACTACCGCGCACGGCACGTAAATCGTTCAGTAACGGCAAAAGGACAAGCGGGATATCGCGACCACCGTTTTGCACCCGGTCGAGATAGGTCGGCATCTGTACCATTGCGCGCGACAAAGCATCCAGGCCTTCGCGGGAATCCTTGATGTTCTCTTCGAAAAGCGCGCGTGCCACATGCACCATTTCTTCGGCGAGTAGCGCGGCGCCGTGTACTTCAACCAGTCGCAGCGCGCCATGGATCCTGTGCAATTCTGCTGCCACGTCCGCCAGCGGTTGGCGTTGTTCCGGTGCTTCTACGAAGCGCTCTAGCGACGACCTGGCTTCACGCAGGGACGACGCCAGCTCGGCGCCTATCCACCGCAGGCCTTCGGACGTATCACCCACCTGTGCAAGCATTTTAGGAAATCAGCCTGTCGCTTCGACCGCGCGTTTACGAACCTTCCCTGGTTTCGGGTTCATACCGGGCACAGCAGCCGGTTGTTTGTCGGGCAGCGTAAAGCCGGCGACCGATCGACGCAGCGCTGTGGCCATTTCCGCCAGCTTGCCGATGGCAGTGGAAGTCGCGTTGCTGCCATCGGCCGTCTGTGAACTGATTTCCTGTAACACGCCCATGTTTCGAGTCATGTCCGCCGCCGCGGTTGCCTGGGTGCGGGCGCTACCGGAAATATTCTGTACCAGGCTGGCGATCTGGTTTGACACCTTTTCGATTTCATCCAACGCGCTGCCGGCATTCTCCGCAAGCAGTGCGCCACTTACGACATCCGTAGTACTGCGTTCCATTGAAACAACCGCTTCGT
>JAOTXR010000409.1 GCA_029862285.1 Gammaproteobacteria bacterium | reverse complement strand
TTCGCGCCAATGTCGGCATCATCCTGACCAATCAGGACAGACAGGTGTTTTGGGCCGGTCGCGCCGGTCGCCGCGGCTGGCAATTTCCGCAAGGTGGCATCAGGGAAAACGAAACTCCACTCGAAGCGATGTATCGCGAGTTGGAGGAAGAAATTGGTCTGGGTGAACACGACGTAAGGGTATTGCAAAAGACCAGCGATTGGTTGAAGTATAGTCTGCCGAAACGTTACCAGCGCTCGCGTTCAGAACCATTGTGTGTCGGCCAGAAACAGGTTTGGTTTTTGCTTGGACTCACCGGCAGTCAGGAATCCATTCGTTTCGACTCAAGCGACAAACCCGAATTCGATCGTTGGTGCTGGGTAGATTTTTGGTACCCGCTGCGGAAAGTTATTTTTTTCAAGCGTAATGTCTACAAGCAGGCGCTGGAAGAACTCGGCCACCATCTGTTCGATGGCGCACCGCCGACAAAGCGTGGCTCGAAAAGACGTTCGCAAGTAATACGAGTCGATTAGTTCAGAACGGCTTCACTATTGCCAGCACGACTATCGCGATCAACATCAACGACGGCGCTTCATTGAACCACCGAAACCAGGTTTCGCTGTGCTGATTTTTCCGCTCGCGAAAACTCCCGACAATGACACCGCAGTAGATGTGATATGCAATCAGTAGTGCTACGAGGACCAATTTCAGTTGCACCCAGCCGGTCGCCAACAGGCCAGGAAGCAGCAACAACAGCCAGATGCCGAAAACGGCGGTCAATACCGCACCAATAGTCATGATCGCCAGCAGACGGCGCTCCATGACGCAAAAGCGCTCGTGACTGGTCTGATCCACCGTGGTGGCGTGATAGACAAACAGGCGCGGGAGATAAAACAGCCCGGCGAACCAGGTCACCATGAAAACGATGTGAAAAGCCTTTAACCAGAGCATATTAGAGCCGTCCAGGGGGTCCGGGCGGGGAGGTCAAAAATGTGAACTGACTGCTATTGCTTTCCATGCCGGCCGCGCTACCATGACGCGGCATCCCCGATTGGCACAGTGCGCAAGATGCATAAGAGCAAACTCGTTGTCAAACCACACCGCCCGCGCCGCGTTCGCGTGATGTGGTCCTTGTTTCTGCTTGCAGCGCTGATCGGGGGCTATTTGTTACTGGAATACGGCCAGTATCGCGGTGGCTTCAATCGTGGTGCGGCAACCCGGCAGGTGGATCAGCTGAATTCAGATATTACAGCGCTCAGCGCAGAGAACGACAGGCTCCGTGAGCGGATCGCATTGCTCGAGACCTCGCTGCAGGTGGATCACGAGGCCTACAATCAGGTGGAGGAGACCCTGGGCGATCTGCAACAAGAGATCCAGGAGCAACGCGAGGAGTTGGCCTTTTACCGTGGGATTGTCAGCCCCCCCGATGGCACTACAGGCCTGCGTATCAGGGAATTCGAGCTGAGCTCCATGCCCCAGAGTAGCCTGTACCGGGTGCGGCTGGTGCTGGTGCAGGCCAGCAAGCATGATCGGCGTGTGTCGGGTGTAGTAAGCTTGACCGTAGACGGGGCAAGAAATGGCATGCCGGTATCTTACGCGCTGGCAGATTTGATGCCGGACAGTGCTAAGCCACTTGATTTTTCCTTCAGGTATTTCCAGGATATTGAACGTGATCTGGTGCTTCCTTCCGATTTCGTCCCAGATCGCGTCAACGTAGAAGTCAATCCGCGAGGTCGCGGTGCGAAGATTATTCGACAGTCCTATGACTGGACTGTCCAGCAAAGTTAGGAGTTCGAGATGTTGGGTCGAAACAACAGTAGTAGCAATACCACCAAACGCAAGAGCGCAAGTATCGATACGCTGGTCGGCAGCAAGACGCGTGTATCTGGCGACGTAGAGTTTAGTGGCGGATTTCATGTTGACGGTTATATCAAGGGCAACATCAACGCCGATCCGGAATCTGAGTCGGTATTGAGCATCAGCGAGCCCGGCACAGTCGAGGGTTCGGTAAGCGTTCCACATGTGATACTGAATGGCACCGTCAAGGGTGACGTGACTGCCAAAGAACGTGTCGAACTTGGCGCGACAGCGCGTGTGATCGGAAATGTTTTTTATAACCTGATCGAGATGGCAATCGGAGCGGAGATTAACGGCAAACTGATTCATCAACCCAAGGGTCAACCAACACTTGTCGATATGTCTACAAAATCTGACGATCTGGTTCAGGTCGGCGGAAGAAAATAATCGAAGATGAGCGCTTCGGTTGCACAAAACCCGCTGGTCTTTACCGACGCGGCGGCACGTAAGGTCGGGCAGCTAATAGCCGAGGAAGGCAACGCAGCACTAAAGCTGCGTGTTTTCATTTCCGGTGGGGGCTGTTCCGGGTTCCAGTACGGTTTCACCTTCGATGAAAACA
>JAOTXR010000055.1 GCA_029862285.1 Gammaproteobacteria bacterium | reverse complement strand
TTCTTCCAACGGGTGCCGGGAGCTCGGTGGCGTCGTGGAGGTGCACCCTTCGATGCACGGTATGAACTTTGACGATGTTGCAGAACTCCTGGCAGAAGATCTCGATGTGTCTGCCGAGGACGTGCGCGTCTACCATTTTTCCCGATTGCACTGAATTGCCAGCCAGGCGCCGCTGCGGCGCAACACTTCCACCGCCGATTCGTATATGATCTGCCGCTCTTTGGCTGACCAGCCAGGCACCCCGCTCGCATGATCCGACTATCCACAACCATCCTGTCGATTACGGTCTGGTTCGCATCCGCTGCTGCCCAGGATGCGACAAAACTGGAAGAGGTGCAGGTAACGGCCGGCCGTGCTGAGCAGACTACCAGCGACGTGCCTGCAGGAGTTTCAATTGTCGATACTGATGCGCTGGAGCGCCAGGCGCCGGTCATCGTTGCCGACCTGTTACGTGGCATAACCGGGGCATTCGTACAACAGACTACGCCAGGCCAGGGCATTCCCATCATTCGCGGGCTCAAGGGTTCAGAGGTCTTGCATCTGGTGGATGGCATGCGGTTGAACAATGCGTTGTTTCGGAATGCGCCAAACCAGTATCTCGCATTGGTGGATCCAAACATCGTGTCGCGGCTCGAGGTCGTGCGGGGGCCCTCGCCATCGTTGTACGGTGCCGATGCAATGGGTGGCGTCGTGCAGCTGGTTAGCGCGCTGCCGGAAATCGGTGTGATACCCGTGTTTCTTGGTCGCCTGGCGTTCGACTATGCTTCGGCTGACGCTGCGAGCCTGAGTCATTTGACGCTGGCTCAGAGCGGGGAAGAGCTGGCCTATGCATTGTCGACCAGCTATCAGGATGTTGGCGATCGCAAGGCCGGTAATGACACCCAGCTGAGCAATTCTGCATTCACCTCGCGTGCGGCGCGGGCCGCCGTGCGTGCCCTGCCACACGAGGATCACGAGTGGTTGTTCGACATGCAATACCTGCACCAGCCAGGTACCCCGCGGCATGACGAACTGGTGCCCGGCTTTGGCCAGACCGAACCGGCGTCTGCAGTATTCAGTTTCGAGCCCAATGAACGCCTTCATGCACATATGCGCTATCAGTGGCGCGATGTTAGTGACCATATTGACGAACTGGAAATGCATGCGGGTTTTCAGCGTATTCGTGACGACCGGCGCAATCGCGATCGCGGCAGCAGTATGCTGCGTTCCGAGCGCAATGAGAGTGAGTTGCTTGGTTTCACCATGCAGCTGCGCAGTACACCGTGGTCACTGCATTCACTGACCTATGGAATCGAGGCGTACTTCGACGAAGTCCGCAGTAGCCGTACCGCCACCGATATTACAACGGGTGCTGACGTTGCAGTACTGAGTCGCTTCCCCGACGGGTCGACCATGAATAGCCGGGCGGCTTACGTGCATGACCAACTTACAGCGGGGCACCGGCTGACGCTCGATGTTGGTGCTCGCTATTCGCAGGTGGACGTCAGTCTGCCAGCAGCCGATCGCGGTACCGGGGCAAAGGTCAAAGTCGACGATCTGACCGGTAACATCGGCGCGGTCTATGATGTCGGGTCGGCGGTCAAGTTGGTGGCCAGCGTCGGGCGTGGTTTTCGTGCCCCGAACATCTTCGATTTGGGCACCCTTGGTACACGGCCGGGCAATCGTTTCAATATTGCCAACCCGAATCTCAGCCCGGAAGAAGTGCTGACCATTGATGCTGGCATCAAGTTTGCGGGGACCCGTTTCATAGGCGAAGCATTGGTCTGGAACGCCGACTACCGCGACAAGATTACTTCAGTACTGACCGGTGAGATGGATACGGCGGGTCGTGTCATGGTGCAAGCGCAAAACGCAGCCAGTGTCGATCTATGGGGTCTCGAAGCCGGTGGCCGCCTGGTCTCGCACAACGGACAAGTCGAATTTTCCGGTGTGCTCAACTACACCCGTGGCGAGGAAAGCAATGGCGTTACCCAACCCGCGGATCGCATTCCGCCACTCAATGGCCGGATCGGATTGTTGATTCGTAATGAGTCGCGCTGGTGGGTCGAGGCCTTCCTGCGTTTCGCCACGGACCAAGATCGACTCAGTGATCGTGACCTTGACGATCCACGCATCGATCCGGCCGGTACCGCGGGCTGGGTGACAGCGAATGTGGCGACGGGATGGCGAATTAATGATTCGCTGGGTTTGCAGCTGCGGCTGAACAATATGCTCGACAGGCGCTATCGTGAGCACGGTTCTGGTATCGACGCGCCGGGCCGCGACCTGGGTGTCAACATCGAAGCCCGATTCTGAAAAAGGCCCAAAAAAATCGCCGTGGAGGGTCCGCGAAATCTATAATGCGACGCTCCAGGCTTGATGGTGCGTGTGATGCAACTACGATTTTTTTCCAGTGCGGTTTTGATACTGTTGGTGTTGACAGCCTGCAGCGACCAGGCCGGTCCTGTAGTCGAACCACAGGCCGCGGCAAATCAGCTTGGTCCGGACCCGGCCATGCCGACCGATCCCGACCAGGACTTCAAGCTGACGTCGTTCAAGTGGGACGGACCTATGCAGGCTGGCGAGAGACTCCGGGTCCGCAATCCTTATGGCGATATCCGTTGCCGCAAGTCCGGAACCCAGGAATTGGTGGTCTCGGCACAAATACAGACTTTTACGGACTGGCAGCCGGCACCGGAAGTGGAAGTGGTCGAAACCAACGGTAATTTTGAGATTCGGATTTCGCACCCGCACCCGGCGCGTGCGCAATTTGGCGGTGACTATGACAAGGGTTTCGCCGGTCGCATCGATCTGGCGGTATTGTTGCCGGCCGGGACCGCAGCGGATTTCGCGACGACCGATGGTGTGATACGCGTCAAGGGTTTCAATGGCGATCTCGTTGCCAGCACCGGCAGCGGCGAGATGTATTACAAGGCCAGCGGCAGCTTCGATCTCGGCACCGAAAGCGGCGCGGTCGAGGCGACGATCAGCGATTTTGCGCCGGACAGGCGCGGTGAGATCCATACCACAACCGGTTCGGTAAGCCTGTGGCTCGCCGCCAATGGGGCGGCCACCGTGGAGGCCGATAGCGCAGGCACGATTGAGTTTAGGGCCGGCGACGACGTCAGGGCCGAAGAAAAACGGGCCGATCAGTCCCTGCAGGTGCTGCTGGGCGGGGGTGGCAGGCACCTGAAAATCAACAGTGAGAGCGGAATCGTGACGATTCTGGCCGATTAGACATGCGTTGCAACAATTAAGTTAAGTATCGGGGGACCAGATGCTCGTCTATAATGCGCGGGCGATAAAAACAACTACACAATACTAGTAGCAGATACCTGCCTTGCCCGAAACAACTCCTGATTTTTGAGGGAAATGGGATTATGAGTACATCCAACAACGGCGCGCCTGTGCGCACCGTCAAACTGCCGAAAATGATTAAGGCCGCTTTGCTGACTGGCGCGAGTTGCGTCATGGTGCTGGCCAGTGGTGCCAACGCGAAACAGGACGGCGCTGAAGGCGTGCCCTTTGCGGTCAACAGCCCCGCGCTGCAGGCACCGCGTATCTATCGTGGCGCCGAGGCGACCGAAGCGTTTACGCCGGTCAGGGTTTCCGTCGATCTGCGTACGCTGCCAATTGCCAAAGCCTGGAAGCCGGGCGATCCCATCAAGGAAATCCCGAAACGCAGCAAGGTGACTATGGGCAAGCAGGACGCGGCGGGTCAGGCTGCCGCCAGGGCGCAGACGGCCGGAGTGGATCCACTACTGGCCGTGCAGGAAAGCGCCAGGGGCGCAAAAACCTCGCGTGCTTTTTCCAGCACGATTCTGAATTTTGACGGCCAGGGTTTCTCCGGCGTCAATCCGCCAGACACGGTGGGTGATATCGGCGCCAATTATTACATCCAGATGATCAACGGCGGCGGCGGTGCGCTGGTAACGGTCTACGATAAAACTGACGGCAGCGTTGCCTCGGGACCGTTTGCGCTGGATACCCTGTGGCCGGGTGCGGGCAACTGTGCCAGTGGTCTGGGCGATCCCGTCGTCCTGTACGATGACCTTGCCGATCGCTGGTTCCTCAGTGAATTCTCCAGTAGCGGGAACAGGATCTGCATGTACGTCTCACAAACCGCCGACCCGATTGTCGGCGGCTGGTATGCCTATGAAATCTCGGCGCCGGGTTTTCCGGATTATCCGAAATACGCGGTATGGCCGGATGCTTATTACGTCAGCAGCAATGAGAGCTCACCGGCCGCTTATGCCATCGATCGCACTGCAATGCTGAACGGTCTGGCCGCCAGCGTGCAGCGTTTTACTGCATCGGATCTGGGCGGTTTTGGATTCCAGGCACTGCAGGCGGCCGATGTTGACGGCCCGGCAGCGCCGCCGGCCGGTTCGCCCGGAATATTCATGCGGCACAATGACACCGAAGCGCACGGCCCCAGTGGCTTTCCGGCCGAGGATTTTCTCGAGATCTTCGAGTTCGATGTTGACTTTGTAACGCCCGGAAACAGTACGTTTACAGGACCGATCCAGATCTCCATCGCCGAGATCGATTCCGAGCTGTGCGGTTTCTTTGCCTTCGCCTGTTTCCCGCAGCCCGGCACGGGCACGCAGCTGGACCCGTTGCGCGAAGTCATCATGCATCGCCTGGTTTATCGTAACTTCGGCAGCCATGAAACCCTCGTGGGCAGTCTGGTTACCGATGTATCCGGTACTAATCAGGGCGGCGTGCGCTGGTTCGAGTTACGCAAAGTGGGGGCCGGCGCATGGTCGCTGTTCCAGGAAGGCACCTACGCACCCGACGCAGACAGCCGTTTCATGAGCAGTATCGCCATGGACGAAGCGGGCAACATCGCTATCGGCTACAACGTTTCCAGTTCCTCCCAGTTCCCGTCACTGCGTTATGCCGGGCGGTTGGCAGGCGATCCCGCCGGCACGCTGCCACAAGGCGAGAACGTCATAATCAACGGCAGCGCGTCAAACGGCAGCAATCGCTATGGCGATTATTCGTCGTTGAATGTCGACCCGGTCGATGATTGCACCTTCTGGTGGACCGGCGAATACAATTCAGTCAGCAGTTGGTCGACAAGAATCGCCAGCTTCCGTTTCGATGCCTGTGGCTCACCCGGGTTCTCGCTCTCGGCGAATCCCTCGAACCCGCAGGTTTGTGCTCCGAACTCCGTTGAGCCGATCACGCTCAATGTTGGTTCGGTTTCCGGATTCAACGGAAACGTGACCTTGGCGCTAGGTCTGCCGGCAGGTATTACCGGCAACGTTTCACCCAACCCGGTTGCAGCACCGGGTTCGACCAGCATCAACCTGACGGCAGGCGCGGGGGCCGCTGCCGGGAACAACATTGTCACGGTTACGGGAACCGCCTCCGGCGCCAGCGACCGCCAGACGACGATCACGGTTGGTGTAACCACCGCGGTGCCGGCAGGAGCGACACTGATCTCGCCGGCAAATGGCGCCACCGGGCAGAGTCTGTCACCGGCGCTGAGCTGGTCTGACACCGGTGCGACGGATTATTTCGTCGAAGTAGCCACAGACGCCGGTTTTGCGAACATTGTCGATTCGGCAACTGTGTCCGGCACGATGTATGCGCCAGCGGGGCTGACTACCGAGACCACCTATTACTGGCGTGTGACCGGCAGCAATATTTGCGGCTCAGGCGCCACCTCGGCGACTTCCAGTTTCACGACGGGTCTGCTTATTTGCTCGACCGCACCACTGTCATTGCCCGATGGCAATACCGCGGGCGTGACCCAGGACCTGGTCGTGGCATCCAGTGGCACAATCACCGATCTCGATGTCTCGATTCTCGCCACTCACACCTGGGTGGGTGACCTGATCTTCCGCCTCGAGAATGTGAATACCGGCACCGTCGTAACTCTGATGGATCGCCCGGGCGTGCCGGCATCGACGTTTGGCTGCTCGTCTAACGACGTCAATGCGATATTCGATGACGAAGGCGAGTACGTGGTCGAGACCGCTTGTGTACCGGGTCCGGGACCCGAAGGTATTTCCGGCCGGCCGATCTCGCACCAGGCGCTGTCGGCCTTCGACGGACAGGTCATGGCGGCCACCTGGCGGTTGTTCGCCTCGGACAATGCCGGTGCCGATCTCGGTCAGGTCGACGAATGGTGTCTGTTGCCGGCGCTGAGCGGCGGCGATCCCGATTCCGACGGTGACGGTGTGCCGGATTCGGCCGACAATTGCATCGAGCATGCAAACGCCAGCCAGACTGACACCGACGGTGACGGTCATGGCAACCGTTGCGATCCGGACTTCGATCAGAGTTGCTCGGTGGTTTTCGCCGACGTCAATCTAATCAAGGCCGCGTTCCTGGCTGCCAGCCCATTGCACGATCTGGATGGCGATGGAGGTATTACCGATTTTCAGGATGTTGACATCGTCAAGGAATTTTTCCTGATCGGACCGGGACCCAGCGCCGCTCCGAATCTGTGCGGTAATCTTCCTTAAGCAGTTCTGATACCGGCTAAACCAGACCCCGCCTCGGCGGGGTCTTTTTTTATGCGGATCAGCTCACCTTTCCGGCGATAGTGGCATGATATTCTGCGCCGCGTGAGCAACACCAGGTGTCAACGTCGTTGAGTAATCAACAACACTATCTGCACGTGTTTTCGAGTTTTTGTGCGGCGGGTGCGCAGGTGCGCGCGGCGGCGCTCATGCGTGGTTTTGGTGCGGCCTGCCGACATACCGTGGTTTCCATGGATGGGCGGGCCGGGGCCGCCGGGCTGGCCGGCGACGCAGAAATTCGCCTCGTTAGCTATCAGCTGCCCGGTGGACCCGCTGCCGGCACGCGATTCTTGCGCGCGCTGCTAAAAAACGAACAACCGGATCTTCTGCTGAGTTACAACTGGGCCACCTTCGAGGCGGTGATTGCCGCACGCAGCCTGGGATGGAGACGCCTGGTCCATCACGAAGACGGTTTCAATATGGACGAGGCCAAACGGCTCAAGTTACGTCGCAACTGGGCCCGGCGATTGCTGTTGAAAAACGCGGACGTAGTGGTCCCCAGCCGGCGTCTTGAAACTATCGCCCGGGACACCTGGCGATTGCAGCGATTGTTTTTTATTCCGAATGGCATCGATGCCGCCGCGTTCGGTCGCGATCGCGTGCTTGGCACGGCACTCAGGGAGTCACTGGGAATTCCCGCCGAAGCACTGGTGGTCGGGGCGGTCGGCCATCTTCTGCCGGTGAAAAACTATAGTCGCTTGATTCGAATCATCGCGACCATCGACATCCCGGTACAGCTATTATTGGTCGGCGATGGTGCGGAGCGGGCAAAACTCGAAGCGCTGGCAAAATCGTCCGGAATCACCGCGCATTTCACCGGGCACATGACAGACGTGCGTGCCGCTTATTCGACGTTCGACATCTTTGCTATCAGCAGTGATTCCGAGCAACAACCGGTCTCGTTGCTCGAGGCCATGGCCGCAGGGTTGCCGGTTTGTGGTACCGACGTCGGCGATGTGAAAAGCACGCTGCCCGATTCCGGCCATGAGTTTGTTGTTCCCCTGGGACCGGATACCGAGAACCGTCTTGCTGGCATGATCAGTCAATTGGCGAAAGACGCCGGGTGCCGCGCGGCGCTCGGCGCTGCAAATCGCCGGCGTGTGCAAGAGGACTACTCGGAAATCGCGATGCTGGCCGCCTACGCCAGGGTCTACGAGGCGGCACAGTCGCGCTAGGTTCCTTATTCTTCGACAATGCGCTTGATTATCATGCGATGGCCGGTTTCCTCGTCGATATTCTCTTCGAGAATAACGTTTTCGCCAGCGAGTCCGGGCGACAGAAAGTTGACCTCCCTGATGATTCCAGCCGCACTGATTGCATCGCGAATCGTGGCCTGAGTGGTTTCATCGAGTGGGTTCTTGCTGATGATCATCAGGCCGTCGTCGGTCATGCCATGGTGTTGTGCAATCATCGCATGAGCGCGACCGCCTTCGTGCAGCATCATCTTGTGACCACCGGCCATGTGTCCCGGCCCATGTCTTGCCGGAATCTCGAACAGATCCTCGCCGACCGCCAGGGAAATTGTGTCTTCGAGCCGGGAAACGGTGACGCTGGTGCCGTCCTCGGTTACCGTGGTGCGAACGTCACCGGGGGCGAGATCGTGCAGGCCAAAACCCATAGTTTCGCTGTTGAGTTCCAGCTCCACCGGGCCATTCTGGCCGTCGAACATGAACTTGTAGACAGCGACCTTGCTGCTGCCGGCGTTGACCGAACCGACTGCAAATAGTGCAACCGCGATCGTCAGAGTGATAAATTTGCGCATGAGGCTCTCCCGAAAAGGTGTATTCATCTGATGCCCCGGCCGGAAAAAGGGTCGCAAGGCGGTGGAACTGTAAGCGAGGCAAGGGGGTCGAATCCAGCGTGCCAGTGAGAAAAATTCACAAAACGGCCGTTTTCTTCCTGGCGTACGTCGCCACGACGGCTGCCTGGGGCGATGCCTGCTCGCTGGACTGGGTCTGCGTGCGGCCGACAGATCATGCCGATGGCCGGGCGGATTTCACTGCGGAAAATCTCCGTGACTACCCGGTTACCATTAGCGTGCGGATGCGGGCGCGCAACCTTCAGGCGCACGGCCCCAATCCGGTAACCGTTACGGTCCCGCCCAACGAATCATTGGTCGTAATGAAAGCGAACAAGCGCGATGAAAATCGCAGCACCTGGTATCGCTACAACTTCGACTGGACTGTGGGCGACAAAGACGCGGTTCACGATGATGCGGTCGTATACCGGCTTCCCTACGCACCGGGCAAGCGCTATGGAGTACTCCAGGGTTATGGTTCGCGTTTCAGCCACACCGGTCTCGAGCGTTACACAATAGATTTCAATATGCCGGTCGGAACGCCCGTACATGCAGCGCGTGGTGGTGTGGTGGCGCGGGTGGTGGAGCAGCATGACAAGGGTTGCTGGTCAGATGGTTGCGGTGCCTATGCCAATTTCCTGGTCGTGCTCCACGACGACAGTACGACCGGTGAGTACTACCAT
>JAOTXR010000408.1 GCA_029862285.1 Gammaproteobacteria bacterium | reverse complement strand
GGTCGTGGTTCACACACTGGGAAGCGAAAACCGCGAGTTGCCGGGGTACGTCTTCTGTCCCGGAATCAACATGCCGAACCACGTCACCAGCACGGGTTTTTTGCCAGCCAGCCGAGCACCCTGGAAACTGGGCACGAAAAACCTCGGCGAAAACCTGGCCGACCCTGACTGGAAAGTGGTATCGCTCGCGCCTCAACCAGGGCTGAGCGGTAATCGAATGGCGTCGCGACGCGAGTTGCTCGGAGATATAAACAAATCGCCACTGAGCACAATCGACATGGCTCAAGCAATGCAGAGCTACTACGCAAACGCATTTGACCTGCTGACCAGTCCCCATGTGCAGACGGCCTTCGACTTGTCCAGCGAAACCGACCGGACGCGCGACCGCTATGGACGCGACCACCGCGGTTGTTGTTATCTGTTGGGGCGAAAGTTGATCGAGGCGGGTGTACGATTCGTGACCGTCACCGTGATTCAACCGCCGGAACACGTCGGCCGTCCAGGCTATGGACAACAAAAGGGAGTCTTTCTGAACTGGGATCACCACGAAGGAATTTACCAGAACGGACCCTGCGGCGGTCCACAAGCGATGCGGAATCAAGAGCGTTATGGTCTGCCGCATCCGATTATGATGCCCAGTCTCGACCATTCGCTAAGCGCGTTGCTCGAAGACATGGATTCGCGCGGTCTGCTCGACGAAACCCTGGTCTGCTTTGTCACCGAAATGGGCCGCACGCCGCGAATCAACAAATGGGGTGGCCGCGACCACTGGGGACGAGCGATGTCGATCGCCTTTGCAGGCGCGGGTGTACCAGGCGGCCAGACGATCGGCGCAACCAACAAAGACGGCGGCGAAGTTGTCGACGCACGATACAGGCCCGCTGACTACGCGGAGTCAATCTACCGCAAACTCGGTATCGATACCGATACGAGATTACGCCGTGCAGACGGACGTCCCGTCGATTTCACTGACGGTGGACGACCGATCCGAGAATTGTATTAGTCGTCCGCCACCGCGACGATGGAGAAATAAGAACATGCATATCAAGCAGAGACGAGTAAGTCGCAGGCCGTCCGACCCTGGGAAGACGACAAATGGGATGCTCTTTTATCTGTGCCTAGCGATGTCAATCGGTCTCTTGATAGGAGGTAGCGTCAAGGCTGTTGCCGACGACGAGAACCCGAAGGGTGAGACTGCCTCGGCATCTATTGACGCGAAGACACTCCGCACAACCTACTCCGGGAGGAGGATTGTGTTTCTTTCTCCGCATGATGGCAAAGATCGTAAGTTCAAGGCGCAGCGGTATGAAGTTTCGCCGACAAGTCTGGCAGATGAACTGATCGGCTATCTGAAGCGAATTGATGGTCACGAGTGGTCTCTATCCGAAGAGAAGTATGAGAACGACGGGATTCTGTTTGCACTCTCCGATTCCTCGCTGGTTTCCGCCGAGGACAAAAAGAAACTCGGTGCGATGAGCAAGGAAGCCTACATAATTGCGGCCAGGGAAAAGGGCATCCAACTCGTCGGCAACTCGGTACTGGCTCTGCAGCACGCCATGTTCGATCTGCTGGAGCGATTGGGCTGCCGTTTTCTCACGCCTGCGGAAGCGTGGACGATCGTTCCAGAAAAAAGCAGGCTGAAACTGGTCATGGGCAAGGTGTTCGAGCAACCGGATTACGTGTCTCGCCGTTCATTTTTCAGTACCGGCGACGGGGCCGGTTGGGCTCCCGACGGTTCGCTCAAGGAAATCGCCGCCGATTGCGTTCAGTGGAACCGCGCCACTCGGCAGGGAGGCTATGCGACACTCGCTTTCGGCCACACATGGGGCAGCATTATCAGTGCCAATGAGGAGGCGTTCCGCGCCCATCCTGAGTATTTCCGTATGAATGAAGAGGGCGAGCGCGAGTCGTTCGACAATCCAAAGGTCAGGCATAACCCCGTCAGTATGTTATTCTGTCCTTCCAAAGCGGGCCTCAAGGCGCTTTGCGCGGCCGACCGAATTTCGTTGCTGGAACGAACACGGGAGAAACATCCGACAGCGTACCTCGTGTCGATGGACCCGAACGACGGCAGCCGGCCATGCCTCTGCGATCAGTGCAAAGCGTTGGGCAATCCGACCGACCGCGTGCTCCATCTGGCGAACCACGTGGCCCGCGAGATCCGCAAGGTCCATCCCGATGCCGTGGGGGGCGTTCTGATCTACCCGCCTTACAACGCCCCGCCCGTCAAGGAGCGAATCGAGCCGAACATTTACCCGATGCTGGCCACAGCCTTCAACAATTCAGGACTGAGTTATGCCGAACTGGCGCGGGGTTGGGTTGCCGCCGGCGCAAAGCAGATGCTGGTCTACGACTACAACGGGATTGTGCAATGGTCTCACGCCAAGCCACTCGCGCGTCGCGTGACATTCAAAT
>JAOTXR010000407.1 GCA_029862285.1 Gammaproteobacteria bacterium | reverse complement strand
GTACCCCAGGGTTGCAGCGCATAGAACAACAGATAGAGTGAAGCCACAAACCAGGCCACGAGCAAACCAAACCGGAGCCCTTCTACAATCCCCTTATTTTCGTATCCCTTCACGAAAATGAAGGCCAAAGCGAAGCCCTGCAAGAAACAGGACACTACGATCGCCCACATGATTTCCTGGCCTTCGGGTCGCATCAAATCCGGGTTGCCGTTAGCGGCCCAGAAATCAGACAACAGAATCGCATTGACAATAAAGCCGTAGAAAAAAATCCACGCGCCTGCGGCAATCGACGCAATCACATATTTCTGCGTATTCATCATTTCCCCCTGTCGCGGTGTTCGCCGCAGTCTACCGCGCGACGGCGCGCTGTCCAACAACGTCGGAGACCTGGGTGTTGTTAGCGCGCTACTGCCGCGCCGGCAGCCTGTTCAGAAACTTGTTTTTGAACATCAGCCCCTGGCATGCGTGAATGCCACTTACACTCTGACAAAGTAAGGGATAGCAATGAGCGCGACGCCGATTGTGACAAGAACAAAGGTGCTGGAAATAAAGTACGGGAACACCATGAGTGTCAAACCGCAGACCAGTGGGACTATCGCCCTCTGCTTCTTGCCGTACACAAAAAAGCCCAACCCAACTGAGCCAAACAATAATCCCCAGAGCAGCCACGACTCGTTCAATGCAGCCGCACCGGTCGCTTAACGTCCAAGCTCAGCCGCGTTTGACGCGTCAAGCGTCGGCTGCAGCACATTGAAATATCCGTTAAGTCTGTCCTGTTTAGAAATAGAGGACATCATGGGTTGTGTACGTACGCCCAACAGCGAAATTGCTATCTAGTCCCGGACGAATTTGAGCGTCATGCGATCGCTTTCGCCGATCGCGGCATATTTTTCACGATCTACATCTTTCAATCGGTACGCGGGTGGCAGTGTCCAGACACCCTCGGGGTGATCTGCATTATCTTTGCGATTCGCGTTGATCTCGCTGGACTCGAGCAGGCGAAATCCGGCTGCCTGGGCCAGCGCGACAACTTTCTCCTCGGTGATATAGCCCTTGCCTGGGTCTATCGTAGTGCCGGGTTTGGCGCGATGCTGTACTACACCGAGTACACCACCCGGTTTCAGCATGCTGTAAAACCCGGCATACGCGGCTTCGGCGGCATCGTTACCCATCCAGTTATGCGTGTTGCGGAACGTCAGCACTAAATCTGCACTGCCTTCCGGCGCCGCATTGGTCTGCTCCGGTGGCGCAAAAACGGTGACTTTCACCCGGTCGTAGTGTTGCGGATATTCGGCGAGCTTTTCCGCGTAACGGGCGGCATTGCGACGATAGTATTCCCGCTCGGACTGTGGATCGTAGCTACCCGCATAGTAGGTGCCTTTCTCACGCAGAAACGGCGCCAGTATCTCGGTGTACCAGCCACCACCACCAGGAGATGCTTCGACAACCGTCATGTCCGGCCGGATTCCGAAAAACATCAACGTCTCGACAGGATGACGGAAATGATTGCGCGCGACGTTTTTTGCGGAGCGGTGCTGTCCCACGGCAATTCTTGTCAGCTGCGCCCGCATTGCATGTTCGTGGTTGTGAGTCATGCCTGCATGGCCAGCAACGCAAAAGACACCGGCAACGAGCCCGGCAAGTAATTTCTTGTACATTTTCTCGATCCTAATCGATATTTCAGAAGCGGTAGAATATGCCAGATCATGATCAATCTGCTCAAGTCTTTGTTTATCAGCGCTTACGCAACCTACGTCTTTGTAGCTGTGGCAATCGCGATATCCATGTTGTTGCGCGGCTTTGGCACGGCCTGGCTCGGCGTACTGCTGGCTCACGCACCCATGGCCTTCCTGTTTGCCCGACTGATGACGCTGAAAGACATACCACGATCCCATCCCTGGCTGCCCTGGATAACGGCAATGACGCTTGCCGGTTTCGCGCTGGCGATGACTGGCTGGCTTGGCGACGAGACACTTGCCGTGACGCTGGGTATGAGCGGTGCGGTTACGTACTTTTTTTATCTGTTCTGGTATTCGAGATTCCGCCGCCCACCGTTACAGAACCTGACCACAGGCAAAATTCTGCCCGGCTTCAAAGTTACAGATGTAGCAGGCCAATCCTTCAGCACCGACGATCTCCGGGGACACCCGGCGGTGTTGTTGTTCTTTCGCGGTAACTGGTGCCCATTATGCATGGCGCAAATAAAGGAAATCGCAGCTGCGTATCGAACGCTTGCCGAAAAACAGATCCAGGTAGTAATGATCAGCCCGCAGCCGCAATCAAAAACCGCAAGCCTGGCAAAGAAATTCGATACCCCGATGCGCTTTGTGGTCGACACGGACAATCGAATCGCGCGACAACTGGGCATCGCCTGGGAACACGGGTTACCGGCCGGGATGCAGCTATTGGGCTATGAC
>JAOTXR010000054.1 GCA_029862285.1 Gammaproteobacteria bacterium | reverse complement strand
GCCTATGGCATGGACAAGAAGCGCGGTGACGCCAAGATAGCCGTCTATGATCTTGGCGGAGGTACTTTCGATATTTCGATCATCGAAATCGCCGATGTCGATGGCGAGCACCAGTTCGAGGTGTTGTCGACCAATGGCGACACCTTCCTCGGCGGTGAGGACTTCGACCTGCGGATCATCGAGTATCTCGCGGACGGATTCGAGAAAGATTCCGGTATCGACATACGCAAGGATTCACTGGCCATGCAGCGTCTCAAGGAAGCCGCTGAGAAGGCCAAAATCGAGTTGTCATCGTCGCAGCAGACCGAGGTTAATCTGCCGTATATCACTGCCGATGCCAGCGGACCGAAACATCTCAATATCAAGTTGACCCGGGCCAAGCTCGAGTCTTTGGTTGATGATCTGGTCAGCCGCACGATCGAGCCGTGTCGGGTTGCAGTCAAGGATGCGGGCCTGTCGGTAAAGGACATCGACGACGTCATTCTCGTTGGCGGTCAGACCCGTATGCCACGCGTGCAGGAAGCCGTGCAGGACTTTTTTGCGCAGGAACCGCGTAGAGACGTCAATCCCGATGAAGCGGTCGCCGTCGGTGCTGCGATTCAGGGCGGCGTGCTGGCCGGCGATGTCAAAGATGTGTTGTTGCTCGATGTGACACCATT
This sequence comes from Gammaproteobacteria bacterium, assembly GCA_029862285.1. Lineage (GTDB taxonomy): Bacteria > Pseudomonadota > Gammaproteobacteria > Steroidobacterales > JABDKV01 > JABDJB01. The sequence goes on along the minus strand of JAOTXR010000054.1, from coordinate 8,381 downwards.
GTCACTGGGTATCGAGACACTCGGTGGGGTGATGACGCGTCTGATCGACAAGAACACAACGATTCCGACCAAGGCAACGCAGACTTTTTCCACGGCTGATGACAACCAGACGGCGGTGACGATTCATGTGTTGCAGGGCGAGCGCGAACGCTCGGCCGATAACAAGTCTCTGGGTCGTTTTGACCTGAGCGACATCCCACCGGCACCACGCGGTATTCCGCAGGTGGAAGTCAGCTTCGATATCGATGCCAACGGCATACTCAATGTATCGGCCAAGGACAAGGCAACCGCTAAAGAGCAGAACATTATCATCAAGGCCTCCAGTGGGCTGGCCGATGATGAGATCGACCGGATGGTGCGAGATGCTGAATCGCATGCTGACGAAGACCGCAAGTTCCGCGAGCTCGTCGATACCCGTAACCAGGCTGACGCCTTGCTCCACGCGACCGAAAAGTCGCTCGAAGAGCTCGGTGAGAAGGTCACGCCGGATGAACGTTCTGCAATCGAAGCTGCGGCCAACGACCTGAAGGATGCGCTGAAAGACGACGACAAGTCCCGTATCGAGGCCAAGACCCGGGCGCTGGGCGAGGCATCAGCGTCACTGGCGCAGCGTGTCTACGAAGAGGCGAGTGCACAGGAGCCGGGTGCGCCGGGTGACGATGAGAGCAAAGAGGATGTTGTCGACGCGGACTTCGAGGAAGTCAAGGAGCAGGGCGAAGGCTAACGCAACATCATGAACCGTGAACCGGGGTCGAACGGCGATTTCCAAGGGGAAAATAGCGGTTCGACCCCATTATTTGTCCCATTATTTGGAAGCGCATGGCACAACGCGATCTCTATGAAGTGCTGGAAGTAGCACGCAACGCGACGGACGCTGAGATCAAGAAGGCGTACCGTCGTCTTGCTATGAAACTGCATCCGGATAGAAATCCGGATGATGCGGAAGCGGAAGCCGCATTCAAAGAAGTCAAAACCGCCTACGAAGTACTCAGCGATCAGCGCAAGCGGGCGGCTTACGATCAATTTGGTCATGCCGGCGTCGACGGTAGTTCCGGAATGGGCCCGGGCGGTAGCGGCGTAAACCCGGGCGATGTCTTTGGCGATATTTTTGGCGACGTCTTCGGCGATATTTTCGGCGGTGGCGGCGCGCGCCGTCGCGGTAGTCGCGTTTATCGTGGCGCCGATTTGCGCTATCAGCTCGACCTGGATCTGGAACAGGCAGTTGGCGGAACCAAGATCAGCATCGATGTACCCACATTGGTCAGTTGCACACAGTGTGAGGGCAGTGGCGCGGCACCGGGCAGCCGGCCGGAAACCTGTGGCACCTGCGGTGGTCAGGGGCAGGTCCGAATGCAGCAGGGTTTTTTCTCGGTCCAGCAAACCTGTCCGCGGTGTAAGGGCAGTGGTGAAGTTATTTCTGAGCCTTGCAGTCAGTGCAGTGGCCAGGGCCGTATGCGCAAGACCAAAACTCTGTCGGTGACTGTCCCGGCCGGTGTCGATACGGGCGACCGCATTCGGTTGAGCGGCGAGGGCGAAGCGGGACGTAACGGCGGGCCGGCGGGCGATCTGTTTGTTGAGATTCGCGTGCGACCGCACCAGATTTTCGAGCGCGATGGTGCCGACCTGGCCAGCGAAGTGCCGCTGAGTTACGCCACCGCCGTGCTCGGTGGTGCGGTGGACGTGCCTACGCTTGACGGCAAAGTGTCACTCAAGATTCCCGCAGGCACACAATCCGGAAAAATATTTCGCCTGCGCGGTAAAGGTGTGAAACCGGTTCGAGGTACCAGCCACGGCGATTTACATTGCCGTGTCGTCGTTGAAACACCGGTGCATCTGAGTAGTGAACAGAAAGAGCTGCTGGAAAAATTTGAGGGTTCGCTGACCGCCGGTGGTTCCCGGCACAACCCGCGATCGCGTTCTTGGGTAGACGGCGTAAAAGCCTTTTTTGATGATTTGCGTTCCTGACCGGAGCGCAAGGAGGCGGCCATGAGTTTGCGGATTGCAGTGTTGGGTGCCGGCGGCCGCATGGGCCAGGCGGTAGTCAATGCCATCGGCGACCATGATGAGCTGATACTGTCCGGTGCGCTGGTACGTCCCGGCAGCACCCATGTCGGTCGCGCCGCCGGACCGGATGTGGCGTATACAGATCAGCCGGTCGGTGCACTCGACGGCGCCGAAATCGCAATTGACTTCACCTTGCCTCAGGCTTTCAACAGTAATGTTACGGCATGTCTGGAGGCGCACTGCCCAATGGTAATCGGAACCACCGGTTTATCCGCGACCCAGAAAATTCGCTTGCGGGATGTGGGCCGCGATCTGCCGCTGGTGTGGTCGCCGAACATGAGTATTGGAGTCAATTTGTGTTTTCACTTGACAGAGCTTGCGGCTGCTGCATTGGCGGTGGACTATGATGCCGAGATTGTCGACGAACATCATCGCTACAAGCGTGACGTACCCTCGGGTACCGCTTTGCAGTTCGGTGAGTTGATTGCTGCGGCGCGTGGGCAGGAATTCGACAAGGTCATGGATTTTCGTGCGCCTGGGAAAAGCCGGCAGCGCCACAGCGGCGACATCGGATTTTCCGCTGTGCGGGCCGGCACCGAAGTCGGCAAACATACGGTGATGTTTTCTTCCGATAGTGAAACAGTCGAACTGCGTCATCGGGCGATGCATCGTGGCGCTTTTGCTGACGGTGCTTTGCGGGCGGCGCGCTGGTTGGCCGGCCGGCCAGCCGGGCTTTATTCGATGACGGATGTACTCGGGCTCTGACCTCTGGGCTCCCGTCGGCCCTGTTTAATCTCAGTATCTGGCAGCCAGGGCCGAGCCATGGTGCAGATATCGAGACAGCCCGGCCTTGGCCCGGGCCCCCTGGACTTGGGGAGGCGAGGGTTATCGCGTAGAATCCTCTTCTCGGGACAGTGCCTGGTCGGCCTGTCCCGTTCGTGTATGTGCGGTTCGCTCAATGCACGAAGTTTGCAGCATGATCAAAAAAACGGGACTGGTCTTGAGCGATTCGGCGATTCTGGCTTTGGCGGACGGGAGTATCTTCCGGGGCCGTTCGGTCGGCGCACCCGGTGCGGCCGTCGGCGAGGTTGTGTTTAACACCGCCATGACCGGTTACCAGGAAATTCTCACCGACCCGTCCTATGCGCGGCAACTGGTAACACTGACCTACCCGCATATTGGTAATACCGGCGTCACCGATGAGGACGAGGAGTCGGCTGCAGTGCATGCGGCCGGTTTGATTATCCGCGATTTGCCCGTCGTCCATTCAAGCTGGCGAGCGCAACGCAGTTTGTCAGACTACCTGACAGATAAACGTGTCGTTGCGATCTCTGATATCGATACCCGCAGGCTGACGCGCCTGATTCGTGAAAAAGGCGCTCAGGCCGGTTGTATAGCCACCGGTATCGTCGAACCGGCAGAAGTCGTTGTGCGGGCGCAGCAGTTTTCCGGTTTGCAGGGTATGGATCTGGCCCAGATCGTTTCCTGCGCCGAAGCTTATGAATGGCGGGACGCACCGTGGCGGGAAACGGCGCCACCACCGCGGTTTCATGTTGTTGCTTTCGACTTCGGTATCAAACGCAATATTTTGCGCCTGCTGGTTGCTCATGAGTGTCGTGTGACCGTAGTTCCGGCCCGAACTAATGCGGCCGACGTACTGGCGCTTTCTCCAGATGGCGTGTTCCTGTCCAATGGTCCGGGCGATCCCGAGCCGTGTGATTACGCTATTGAGGCAATCCGCGAAATTCTGGTCGCGGGTATTCCGGTTTTCGGGATTTGTCTCGGGCATCAGTTACTGGCGCTCGCCAGTGGTGCCAAGACCATAAAGATGAAGTTTGGTCATCACGGAGCCAATCACCCGGTGCAGGATCTGGCGACCGGCCAGGTAATGATTACCAGCCAGAATCACGGTTTCGCTGTCGACGAGGCCACGCTGCCCGATTGCGTCGTGGCGACGCATCGTTCGTTGTTCGATGGCAGCTTACAGGGTATAGCGCGTAACGATTGTCAGGCATTTGGTTTTCAGGGTCATCCCGAAGCGAGTCCCGGTCCACACGAGTTACGACAGTTGTTTGATCGTTTTGGTCAGATGATGAGCGGTACCGGCAAGCCGTGCGCCAATGTGATGCGGGGATAGCATGCCGAAGCGCGACGATATCAATAGTGTTCTGATTATTGGGGCCGGGCCCATCATCATTGGTCAGGCCTGTGAGTTCGACTATTCCGGTGCGCAGGCGTGCAAGGCGCTACGCGAAGAGGGCTTGCGGGTAATCCTGATCAATTCGAATCCGGCGACCATCATGACGGACCCGGAAATGGCCGACGCGGTGTACATCGAGCCGGTGACCTGGCAACACGTAGCCCGCGTGATCGAAAAGGAAAAACCTGATGCGTTGCTGCCGACGATGGGTGGTCAGACGGGTTTGAACTGTGCGCTCGATCTGGTTCGCGAGGGCGTACTTGAGAAACACGGTGTCGCGTTGATCGGCGCGTCCCGCGAGGCCATCGATACCGCAGAGGACCGGGAGCGTTTTCGCGACGCCATGCGCGATATCGGGCTTGAGGTACCCAACGCAAGTCTGGTTCACGACATGGACCAGGCATTGGCAGCGCAGCCGGACATTGGTTTCCCGGTAATCATTCGCCCGTCATTTACTCTCGGCGGCACCGGCGGCGGTATCGCCTACAACCGCGAGGAGTTTGAACAGATCGTGGAGCGTGGGCTCGACATGTCGCCGACCAGCGAAGTGCTGCTGGAGGAGTCAGTGCTTGGCTGGAAAGAATTTGAGATGGAAGTTGTTCGCGACCGCGTAGATAACTGCATCATCGTATGTTCGATCGAGAATTTCGATCCAATGGGTGTGCATACGGGAGATTCCATCACCGTGGCACCGGCGCAGACGCTGACAGACAAAGAATACCAATTGATGCGGGATGCTTCGCTCGCAGTATTGCGGCGTATTGGCGTCGAGACCGGTGGCTCCAACGTGCAGTTTGCGATCAACCCGGAAAACGGCAAGCTGATCGTTATAGAAATGAATCCCCGGGTGTCGCGATCATCCGCTCTTGCATCGAAAGCGACCGGATTTCCAATCGCAAAGGTGGCGGCAAAGCTGGCGATTGGCTACACGCTGGATGAATTGCGCAACGAAATTACCGGTGGCGCAACACCAGCGTCTTTCGAGCCGGCAATCGACTATGTAGTCACCAAGATTCCGCGTTTCACCTTCGAGAAATTCCCCAAGGCCAACGATCGGCTTACCACCCAAATGAAGTCAGTGGGTGAGGTCATGTCCATGGGACGGACCTTTCAGGAGTCATTGCAGAAAGCGCTGCGTGGCCTTGAGACGGGGACCGACGGGCTCAACGAGATTTTGCCGGAGACCCTCAGCAAAGATCAGGCGGAGATCAGGTTGCGGCATGAATTGCATCAACCTGGCGCCGAGCGGATCTGGTATGTAGCGGACGCATTCCGCGCCGGAATGGACTTTGCGGAAGTACATCGGTTGACCGCCATCGATCCGTGGTTTCTGACACAGATCAACGATCTCGTTGACCGGGAGGATGCAATTCGCAACTGTGCGCTCGCATCGATCGGCCGCAGTCAGTTACGTGAGCTGAAGCGCAAGGGTTTTTCGGACCGGCGCATCGGGGCGCTGACTTCAACTACAGAGGAAGCGGTGCGTAGCTATCGTCACGAGCACGACCTGCACCCGGTATTCAAACGGGTCGACACCTGTGCAGCAGAATTCGCTACCTCTACTGCGTACATGTACTCGACTTACGAGGAGGAGTGCGAAGCGCTACCAAGCGATCGTAGGAAAGTGATGATTCTGGGCGGCGGGCCAAACCGGATCGGCCAGGGCATCGAGTTCGACTACTGCTGTGTACACGCAGCGTTGGCGCTGCGCGACGATGGGCTCGAGACGATCATGGTCAACTGTAATCCCGAAACAGTATCGACCGACTATGACACTTCTGATCGGCTCTATTTCGAATCGCTGACTTTGGAAGATGTGCTCGAGGTTGTGCGGCGCGAGCAACCCGATGGTGTGATTGTTCAATACGGTGGGCAAACACCACTCAAGCTTGCGCGCGATCTTGAGAAGGCCGGTGTATCGATTATTGGGACTTCGCCGGACAGTATCGATCTCGCTGAAGATCGCGAACGCTTTCAGCACCTGGTGGAACGTCTCGGGTTGCGGCAACCGGCCAATCGCACGGCCCGTGACAAAAAAAATGCGCTGAAACTCGCTGAGGAAGTAGGTTATCCGTTGGTAGTGCGGCCATCCTATGTACTTGGTGGCCGGGCGATGGAGGTGGTGTTCAGTGCAGACGATCTGTCGGAGTACATTGACAACGCGGTCGAGGTCTCTAACGACGCACCGGTATTGCTGGATCGTTTTCTGGATATGGCCGTCGAGGTTGATGTCGATGCGATCTGCGACGGAACGGATGTATTGATTGGCGGCATCATGGAGCACATCGAGCAGGCCGGAGTGCACTCCGGCGACTCGGGCTGTTCATTGCCTCCGGCCAGGCTGAGCCTGCATTTGCAGGAGCAATTGAGTGAGCAAATGCAGGCGCTGGCGAAGGCGTTGAAGGTCAAGGGGCTGATGAACGCGCAATTTGCCATCCAGAATGAAGATATTTATATACTCGAAGTCAATCCGCGCGCGTCGCGCACTGTTCCGTTTGTCTCCAAAGCGACTGGCGTGCCGCTGGCCAAGATTGCCGCGCGCGTGATGGCGGGCCGTAGTCTGAAAGAGCAGGGCGTCCTCGCGGCAGCGACGCCACAGTATTTCTCTGTAAAGGAATCGGTTTTTCCGTTCATCAAATTCCCCGATGCGGATCCGATACTGGGGCCGGAAATGAAATCCACCGGTGAGGTTATGGGAACAGGAAGAACATTCGGGGAGGCCTACGCGAAGGCTCAGCTGGCATCCGGCGTTACCTTGCCTCGCGAGGGTGTAGCGTTGTTGAGTGTGCGTGATCGCGACAAACCCGGCGCGATTGAGCTGGGTCGCTTGCTGGTTAAACGCGGATTTGAATTGATAGCGACGCATGGCACAGCGCAGACGTTGATCGAAGCGGGACTAAGTTGTCGGGCCGCCAATAAAGTACGTGAGGGCAGACCGCATATCGTCGATATCATCAAGAACGATGAAATCGATTTGATTGTGAATACGACCGAGGGCAAACAGGCGATTCGTGAATCGGACTCCATTCGGCGTCAGGCGGTTCACAATAAGGTTACGTATTACACGACCATTGCCGCTGCCAAAGCGACCTGTATGGCGCTCGATTATATCGATGCCGCAGATGTGAATCGGCTACAGGATATGCACCGGGAGTTAGTCACATGAATAGAATCCCACTGACGGCCAGCGGTGCGGAAATGTTACGCGAAGAACTCAGTCGTCTGAAAAAAGAAGAACGGCCGAAAGTTATCCAGGCAATAGCTGTGGCACGCGAGCATGGTGATTTAAAGGAAAACGCCGAATACCATGCTGCCCGCGAACAGCAGAGTTTCATGGAGGGCCGGATCAAGGAGTTGGAATGGGTATTGTCGAATGCTCAGGTCATAGATATTTCCACGCTCGATCCCGGTGACCGTGTTGTGTTCGGCGCGACGATAGATCTGTTAGAAATAGATGCCGAAAAAGAGGTGACCTATCAGATTGTCGGTCAGGAAGAAGCCGATATTAACCAGGGCCTCATCTCAGTAACGTCGCCGATGGCGCGGGCGTTAATCGGACGCGAAGCGGGCGATGAGGTGGAAGTCGCTGCACCCGGTGGCAGCCGCAACTATGAAATTCTCGAGGTTCGTTACGTCTGAGGCGGGCGTTGCCGGTACAGCAACGCAGTGTTTCCGACTCGCTGCACCAATTCCGCCTTATGTTCGGCACAGATTGTCTTTATGGTGGTATCTCGCGCATTCCGATCGCCGACCCGCACCTTTAGCTTTATCAGTTCGTGCGCGTCGAGTGCGATATCGATTTCGGCGTTGACTGCGGCGGTGAGACCGGCCGAGCCAATAATCACGACCGCCTTGAGGTCATGTCCGCGGCCACGCAGGCGCTTCTTTTGTCGTTCATCCATAGTCAGCTATTGTCCCCGCCCATGAGCCGTCGTAGCAAGAGCCACCAGTGGCGTACCAGCCAGGAAAAAGACGTCTGGATTCGTCGCGCCCGGGCGGAGGGCTGGCGATCCCGCGCGGTATTCAAGCTCGATGAGATTGACCGGCGTCTGCGTCTGCGTCTGCTCAAACCCGGGATGACCGTTGTAGACCTGGGTTCGGCACCAGGTGGCTGGAGCCAATACGCAGCGCACCGGCTCAAGGGCCAGGGACGGATCATTGCACTGGATCTGTTGCC
>JAOTXR010000053.1 GCA_029862285.1 Gammaproteobacteria bacterium | reverse complement strand
CCAGCGAACCTCGCCGCCTATACGGGGTTGCTTGAATATGTACATGGATTGCCACAGCAGGGCCGGTGTCATACCCAGGTCGTGCAAGATGGCGGTGAATATCGGGTGACGGCAGAATTCGGTGAATGCGGGCACCAGGTCGTGCATGGCGTGACCGATCTTGTTGATAGCCAGATGTTTCGGTTTGAGCAGTGTGCCATTTGCATCAAGTGCGTCTTCTTCCAGAAAACAATGCACTGCCTCGGCGGATTCCAGGAAATAACGATCTCGACCGCGGTCGCGGTCTTTGGTTGAAAACACCGAAAATGGCTTGCCGGTATCGAAGTCATGCACGATGTCGAGTGCGGCTTTTCTGATTGCATCGAGCGCAGGCTGGGCGAGCGCTTTTTCGAGCACCACGAAACCCTGGGTTCGGTAGTGATCCAGCTGTTCATCGGTCAACAACGATTTTGTCGATGCAGCACGTTGCATTGTCAATGTGTTCCACTCCAAATCCAGTCAACATCAATCAGTAGCGACTCGATTATAGTCCTTGTTTTCTACTTGTCATAACGCGCATGCCAGGCTCTGGATAGTAGAAAAAACGCGTTTGCGGGGGCTCGAATAGCCGTTTTGTTGCATCACTGCTGATGCAGGGTATATTTATCTGCACTAACTGCGAAGCCTGCGTAAATAAAAAACGGCCTGCATAATAACGTGAGAGTCAAAATGCGCTTCAATTTGTTCATCTTTTGCGCGATCGTATTTGCCAATCACGCGTTGCTGGAATCCGCGTACGCCGTACCGACTAATTTTGTAGTCATCGTAACTGACGATCAGCGATTTGACTCATTGTGGTCGATGCCGATTGTGACTTCTGAATTGGTAGATAAGGGGGTTATGTTCGAGAATGCATACGTAACCACACCTTCCTGTTGCCCTTCCCGGGGTAGTTTCCTGTCAGGAGGATATTTGCCGCAAAACAGCGGTGTTCTGACACCCACCTGGCGTAATGGTGGTTTCGAAAATTTCGCAGACGTTAATGCCCTGGCCCCGATATTGTCGGCCGCTGGCTATCGAACGGCAATGCTGGGCAAATACCTGAATGGGTATGACTACGATCGGCCCGAAGCACAGCTTTATTACCCGCCGGGCTGGACGACATTCAAGCCGGCACAAACCTTCGATAACGATTTGTTATCGGCACAGGCAATCGAGTTTCTTTCTGCCAATGCCAATGATCCGTTTTTTCTGTATGTCGCTCCGTACGCGCCTCACTACCCGGCGATTCCCGCCGCCGAGGACAGCAGCCGGTTTTCCGACTTTACGTTTCGTGAGCGTGGGCATGGCGAAAGCGACTTCAGCGATAAACCGGACTGGGTGAATTTTGGTCACTTTCCATATAATCGGGGCCGTTTCAATAACATCGACGAACAGGATGAGTTTCATCGCGACCAGCTCAGGACCTTGCAGGGAGTAGACAGGCTGGTTGGCGATGTTGTCGTCTGGTTGGAGGCAAATGGCAAGCTGGAAAGTACGATCATATTTTTTACGTCGGATAATGGTTTCATGTGGGGCGAGCATGGTTTGTTTGAAAAGAATCTGCCGTATGAAGAATCAATCAGAGTGCCTCTCGTAGTCAGAGCGGACGGATTGGTTCCACGTGTTGAAGAAAAACTTGCGGTCGAGAATCTGGATATCGCAGCCACAATAATCGATCTCTCCGGGATTCCTGTGTCATCGGATGGGCTGAGTTTATGGCCGCTCCTGTCAGACCCACAGGCCCCGTGGAGAACAGAATTGCACGTTCAGACTTATGGTCTTTCGGGATTAATTACACCGCGCAATATGTGGTCTGGGTTGAGAAGGGTAGACGCATCCGGAAACTGGAAATACGTCGAGTATCCATCCGGTGAAGCCGAGCTCTATGACCTTCAGGCCGATCCGTTTGAATTGGACAGCATGCACACCGACCCTGCCTATTCGACAATGCGTCAGTCTTTGGCAGAGAGTCTTGCTGGCAGACGCGGTTTCTCGGTAATAAATCTGGGGCCGCCACCGGGCAGTATCAATGAGCCTTTTCATGGGCAGTTTCTCTCATGGGGAGGTAGTGGTGGCCAGGTCGCGTGGAACAGGCATGCCGGATTGCCGCCAGATGGATTGAGTCTCGATGAGGAGACCGGAGTACTCAGTGGCATTCCCGTCGAGAGCGGCGAATTCAATGTCGTGTTCCTGGCAGTGGACCAATTGACAAGTACCTATACCGGCGAGAACCAACAGTTCTTCTTCAGATGGTTTATAGAGATTGAGCCGTTCGATGGGGATGGCATACCAAATCCTGGTGATAATTGTCCGGACCAGTTCAATCCGGGGCAGGAGGATGTGAATGCGGATGGCGAGGGCGACGTTTGCGACGATTCTGATAGCGACGGCTTATTCGATGCAGCAGACAACTGCCTGTTTGTTGAGAATATCGATCAGTACGATTCCAATAGTGACGGAGTCGGAAATATTTGTGACCCGGACATAGTCGGAGTCGATGGTGTGCCGGCCAATGACTGTACGGTCGATTTCTTCGATGTAGCCGCAATCAAGCAGGCATTTCTGACAGATCCGACTTCGGCCAATTGGAATAGCGATGCTGATTTCGACCACGACAATTTTATCGGCTTTCTTGACGTTACGATCATGAAAGACTTTTTTCTGACGCCACCCGGACCAGCTGCCAATCGGAATGCCACTTCGGGTTGCCTGCCATAGGTTGGCTCCGCGCTTTAGCCGTTCAGGACGTTGCAATGACCTGTATTGAGGAAAGCTGTAATACCGGGAGAGCGATGTGTTTGTAGCCAGGTTTGCGTCTGTTGGTCTGCTGCTTGCCGCGCTGGCAGCAATGGCTGAGCAAGAACCACCACCCAACTTTATTTTTATCCTGGCAGACGACCTGGGTTGGGGCGATGCGATGGTTTATGGCAACAGTGTGATCGCGACGCCTAACATCGATCAACTGGCCAGTGACGGAACGCTCTTCACACAGTTCTATGTGGCCTCGCCGATATGCTCGCCGAGCCGCGCGGCGTTTATGACGGGGCGGTTTCCGGCAGAAGTCGGGGTGCACACGTTTTTCGGGTCATTGGCGCACAATAAACAATACGGTATGGGTAACGCGCTCGATCCTGCGATCCCGACCGTTACGTCCGCCCTGCACGACGCCGGGTACAAGACTGCCCACTTCGGGAAGTGGCACCTGAGCGCCAGCAGTAGTACCTCGCCTCCGCCGGATACACCGGACCCAGGGGCTTATGGAATAGACGATCACATAACCGAAGGTTCTGTCGGCCCGCATTTCCCGCGTGAGCCGGACCCGGAGTTTTTCTGGGCGCGGTCAAGTACGCTCATCATTGACGAGACGATACGGTTTATAGAGAAACATCAAACGGAACCGTTTTACATCAATGCGTGGTTGTTGTTGCCGCATTCAATCTTGAATCCGACGGCTGAACAGGCCGCCCAATATGCACAACACGCTCCTCCGGGTGTACCGGAACGCGGTGCAACCCAGATTTATGCCGCGTCAGTTACTGACCTGGATACACAAATTGGCCGTCTGTTGCTTCGACTGGACGAACTTGAGCTTGCGGATAACACCGTCGTGATTTTTGCCAGTGACAATGGCCCGGAAGTCGTGGAGCTGAGAGTTGCCGGTCACAGTGCAGCCGGGTCCCCCGGTCCGTTTCGGGGAGTCAAAAGAAGTCTCTACGAAGGCGGGATACGTTCTCCCTTTATTGTCCGATGGCCGAACCAGATACCGGCGGGTAGAGTGGACAATGCCTCAATTATTGCGGCAGTAGATATATTGCCTACCGTTGCCGAGCTTGCGGGCATCAAGCTTCCGCCCGATCTGCAACTTGATGGCGAGGACGTAAGTGCGGTCTTGCAAGGTGCGCCGCAAGCAGAGCGCGAAGCACTATTTTGGGAATCGCGGTTTGCAGTAACAGGAAAAACCATTCACAGAAGCCCGCGGCTTGCAATTCGCTCTGGCAATTTGAAACTTCTGATGAACCCTGACGGGAGTCGCATAGAAATGTACGATCTGCTCAAGGACCCGACGGAGGTAGATAATATTGCGGACTCGTATATGCATTCTCAGCGCAAACCCGAGTTGGTGCACGAGCTGATCAACTGGCATCTAAGCCTGCCGGCCGGTTACGTAAATCCTTCAGCTGGAGGCAATTTCTATCCCTGGCCGTAAGCGGGATGAAAACTACGCCGGGGGAACATCATGAAAATAATCGTTATGACAGGCTTGCTGGTGTGCGCGACAGGCGCACACGCGATGCCAATTACCTATGAGGTAATGCGAACTATCACTGGCGAGGCCGGTACCGGAACGGTCGTGGGGACGATCACCACGGATGGTACGGTCGGCATGCTTGATATGGCCAGCATTACCGCATGGGACATCATCGTTACGTTCCCATCCGGTGAAACGGGTGCGCTCTTTGGCGACACAATGGGGGGCGCGGTGAATTCGGGTTGGTTTGGAATGGGCATCATCGCAGATTCCGGACACCTGTCGTGGGGCGGAACGGACACCTTCTCACTTGCCGGGATTCCGGGCGGCTACGATGCCCATTGGGCCTTCGTTAACTTTCGCGACGAATTGTGCGGCGAAGATTTGGTGTATTCCATAACTGCGGAGCGGGTTGATACCTTCGGTGATTGCCACGGGCCCGAGATCTTTGCGTTTGCATCTCCAACCATCACGCCCGAACCGGCAATGTTGGCCTTGCTGGGCCTCGGTCTCGCCGGGATCGGCTGGGTACGCTGGTGCACGCGACGACAAATGGCTGCGGTCATCTGAGCAGGTGTCTTGCTGCCGTTCTCAGCGAGTGCAGAAAAAACCCCCGTGGTGGCCGGGCCCCTGTCGATTTCTTGCACGTGTTTTGGTTACTTGGGTGCTCGGGCGTCCTGTACTGATTAACCGGGCGTCAGTCGACTCGTCGCCCGAAGTGTGGACCGCGTCACACTATTAGGACGGTTCGGAAGCGCTTATCTTTTATACTAACGCGCCATGGTGAACTGGTGGATACCAGTGACAGAATGATAGTCGGACAGGCCTCATCGTGGGCCGCGGTCCGACTAGTACCTGCATTTGGAGCGATCTTGTTATGAACAGAAGGATGGGTGTCGTAGCGGTGTTGCTGAGTCTTGGATTGGCGCAGTCCGCTCTTGCTGGTGATTGGACGGCGCCCAGGGGTCAATGGTATGTCTCGCCAATGGTGGGTATAAATTTCGAGGACAAGGATCGCGATTCCAATCCCGGAGTTACTGCGAGTCTTGGGTTGGGCAGGCAGTTCACAGATTCCTGGGCGGTGGAATTGTCGTTGTTTGGCGGCAGGAACAGCGGATATAACGAGTTTCGTCCGGTTGGTGTCGGCCTGGACTTAACGCTCGACTTAGGTGCAAAAAGTCTGCTCGCTCCGTATCTGGTTCTTGGCACTGGCTTTTTGCGTGGCGACGTAGTCGAGGGTCCGATCATCAATCGAGAACTCAATTACGACAGTGTCATTGGCACTGCCGGTATCGGATTCATCGCACCGCTGGGCAACGCCGCGACCCGGTTGCGCAGCGAAGTCCGCTATCGTACCGATTTCAAGAGCCCGCAATTCAGCGATCTGCTGGTTCTGGTTGGTTTTTACAGACCACTTGGCGAAAGTGCTCCCCGCCCGGATAAAACTACGCGGGAGGCCGACGAGGACCGCGACGGTGTCAACGACGATATCGATTTGTGCCCTGGCACACCCAGACGCATTGTGGTTGATGTCTTTGGTTGTGAACGCGACAGCGACGGCGACGGTGTCGACAACATCAAAGACGACTGTCCGGGCACACCACCGGAAACACCGGTCTCACGTCGCGGTTGCGGATTAGCGCCCGACAGTGATCATGATGGTGTGGCAGACAGCAAAGACCGTTGTCCCGGAACGCCACAGGCGGCCGCGGTTGACGCGGCTGGCTGCGAAGTCGATGGCGATGGCGATGGCGTCATCAACGGCCTTGATTACTGTCAGAACACACCCGCGGGAGCACGCGTTGATGTACGCGGTTGCGAAATTGGTGGGACTATCAGCCTGCCCGGGGTGCGTTTCAAACTCAATTCAGCGGATCTGATTAGCACATCGACTGCCAAACTCGATGATGCGGCGGCTACGCTGCGTGCAAACCCGGGTTTGGTAGTCGAAGCAGCCGGCTATACGGACACCTCCGGTTCGCCGTCTCTTAACCTCGATCTGTCCCAGAGACGTGCTGAGTCGGTCCGTCGATACCTGATTTCCAGAGATGTCAATGCCGACAACATCAGGGCAGCCGGTTACGGACAGGCGAATCCTATTGCTGACAACTCGACCCGAACCGGTCGCCAGCAAAATCGTCGGGTGGAGCTGCGGCTACTTAACTGATCTCTGCGTGGATAATCTATCCAGGCCCGGTAACGCAGGTTGCCTAGCCTTTCCTCGAAACATGCGCTGAGTAAACGCGTTGAACTTAACAACTGTGCGATTGTTAGCGCCACCACTTGGCTTGATGCTGGTCAATTTCGGCTTGTCCTCCATCCACGGCACGGCGGACCAGTCCGGCTTTCTCGGTTTTGTGCCGCCGGCGTTGCAAAATCTGTTGCACATGCCGTTTTATGGTTTGCTGGTCTGGCTTTGGTATCGCAGTTTTCGCGGTTTCGCCAGGCCGCGAGTCAGTGCGATTTCGCTGGCGGTTTTCATAAGCATTGTCTGGGGCGCGTTAGATGAGTTACACCAGTACTTTGTGCCGGGGCGTTATGCGACGCTCACCGACTTGGGGTTCGATGCCGCGGGAGTGTTGATCGTAGCCGCAATACTGTTTCGCGGGGACGAACAGGACTAAACGCGCCACACCTGTCTGGCAGTCCTATAGGGCTTCGCTTGTACGTTGCAAAATCGAAATCGTGTTCTATGATTAGCGGTGAGTCGCGGTCTCATCCGGGACCCCGCCAAATCAACGGAGACATGCAAATGTGGAAAATACTGAGTGTTTTGTTGCTATTTATACCGCTGGTCGCAGTTGCCGGTCACGGTGACGTCATCGAGGTTCAACTAAGCGAGGAATGCAGTCTTTCGGATTATCTCCAGATTAAGGACGACTTCAACGCGCAATGGGGTAAGAAAAACGGCTACATGGCGGAGGTTTTTGTGCCTATTCAGTCCGATAATCTGGTATCGCTGTATTGGGTGGGGAGGACTGCCAACGCAGCAGCATATGGCAAGGCCTGGGATCAGTGGCGCAATGATCTGAATAAATCCGGATCTGTCGCCGCAAAACTCTGGACCAGGTTTCAGGCATGCAGCAAAAACCTGAGTCGCACCGGCTACGATGTACTTTAAGAAATAGAAAAAGTGGGGTTCGAACCGTGCGAGTATAAGGGAATCCGGTTCGACCCCAATTCCTCCAGTTGTGGCAGTGCTCGACCGCCAGCTACTGGTCGTTACAACAGAACTCGAACCGTCGCGTCCTGATACTCCGCACTGAGCACACCTGGCAGCAAAGACCCGCCAGACGCGGGTTTTTTTGTTCTTGACCGATGGCGACTGACATACGCGGTTACCTCGGTATTTCCGGATTGACATAGCCATGAACTGGCGCACCATAATAGTCTTAACTGGATGGGCCGGGCCTACGTGCGTTTGAATGGTCAATATTTCACGGCTTTGGAGGTCCGGTGTCTGCCCGGTTATGAGCACTCTCTTGGCTACGTTGTGTTTTGCTGTGAATCGAGAGGTGCGGGAGGAAACATGAACAGGCTGACTATCGCACTGCTGCTGGCCGTTGCCATCGGCGCTCCAGTGCACGCGGGTGTCTATTTGGATATTCCCACAATCCCTGGTGAAGCGACCGATTCCGCGCATGAAGACTGGATAGATGTCGAGAGTTGGGGACAATCTGTCGCAAACGTCAACAATATGCCGGTCGTATTGCCATTGGTATTTACTCACGCCGTTGATAAAGCAACACCGAAACTGATCGAGGCCACGATTATGGGCACTAATCTAGGGACAGTAGCGCTGGAAGTGACCAGGAGTGCCCCGGAGGTCGAGGTTAAGTTTTTCGTTCTTGAACTGCACAACGCCAAGGTTGTCTCTATCCAGAGTAGTGGTCACGTGAGTCAAGTTCCAATTTTCGAGAGTGTCACACTCACTTGTGAAGCGTTTGATCTCACCTACACAGAGTTTGATGCCAGCGGCAATTCGGTTGGGGAAGTCGTGGCAACTGGCAACTGCAATTGAGCCGCTACTGTGGATATGTTCAGGACTTGCCGGAAACTTGTTGTCCTTGCTTTGACGACCTGCTGCATCTCTACTGCGACAGCCGCAGTTCATCTCGTGGTTCAGGCTGAAGAGCTAAACAACAACGCCTTTAGCCAATTGGTGATGCTGCCCGATGGCAGTGTTTTTCATCTGATGAACCTGCACCTTGCGGCGTTGCATGAAATCTACGAACCAGGGGATACGCTGGTATACAGTGCGGGTGGCATGATTGTCCGCCGTAATACCACGCCTTCCGCACTGCTCCTCGAGGAGCCGCTGGCGACTGGCTTGATCGGGCCGGCACTATTCGCGGGTATTAACGTGGCGAACGAAGTCGCCATATTGAATGAGCAGACCGGCTATTTTTTCTCCTCATTTCCCGGTTTTCCCTATTCGGCATCGGCGCTCGATGGGAGCAGTCGACTCATCTATGTCGGCAGCATCGTTCAGCCCTATGCCACCTATCAACCAGTGAGTAACCCGTTCCAGCCCGACAGTGATGCAGATGCGGCTCCGGATGCCGCCGATAACTGCATTTACCTGCCCAATGGACCGGGACTGCCCGACGCCGGCGAAAACTCTCAGCTTGATACCAATGATGATGGTATCGGTAACCGTTGTGATCCGGACATTGTCGGTGCCAGTGGCGACGCAACCAATAATTGCCTGGTGGATTTCTTCGACGTGGCAGCAATCAAGGCTGCGTTCCTGACCGGCCCGGCTGCGGTTAACTGGAAC
>JAOTXR010000052.1 GCA_029862285.1 Gammaproteobacteria bacterium | reverse complement strand
CACCTTTACCAACAATCTGAGCCTCGAACTGGGCGGCATCGTGTCCAGCACGGAGAAAGTCGATGACCCGTACGATCGTATTGAAGGCGGCAATATTCTTGTCGACGAAATCGATTTCGAGGACACGCTCGGTTTCAAGGCCAAGCTGACATTTCCCTTTTTTGGGAATATCGGCTGGGTGTCGGCCGATCACGCCGGCCTGGTCGCCGACGGCGGTAATTTGCTGCAGTTTCGGGGTTCGCGCCTGCCCCTCACCGGGCTGGGGGCGAAGCGGGAATACCAGGCGGGCTTCTTAAAAACCTTCGGTACGGCCTGGTATGTGCAACCAAGCATCCTGTATCGTGAGGCGCTGGTCGATCCCAACCCGAATCTGGAGTCCTCCATCGTCGGTGGCGTGCTCGACCCGGGTCTGAGCCCGCGAAACCGGGAAGACGACCCCTTCGCTATCCTGGGTAACCGGGATACCCGGGCGGCGGAACTGCTTATCACCTATGACCCTACCGGGGCGACGGACTTCTATCAGTGGGATAACGACTTGAGAGAAGATGCCAGGCTGGCATTCAATCTCGGGTTGAACTACACGGAATATCCGACGGCTACGGATTCACACCAGTTCTTTTTCGAGCCAACCGGCGCCAATGCGGCATTTGGTATAGGGCTGCCGCCGGAGGACACTTACGAAGCCCATAGCAAGATCGTATGGAACCCCAGTAACAACGCGAAATATATTCTGAAGCTGAATGCCGGGTTCCAGCAATCCACCGGCAACCCATTTGATGTCACAAGCCAGTCGGAACTCTCCCTGGGCTCGGCGCCGGAGGATCCACAGGCGGGTACCCGTCGATTCTATACGGTGCGTGGCAAAGCTGTGCTGGGCAAGAAACACATCATCGAGGGTTACATTAAGAAGGATGGATGGGGGCCGTACGATTTTCACCGCCAGTTCAATATTACCTACCCGGAACAGTACAAGCTGGATTACTCGATATTGCTGGATTCGAAACGCAACGAAGGCACGTCGACCAAGATTGGCGTGAAAACCCTCTATCGGACATTTGATGAAAGATCTGCGCAAGGCGTCGGCGAAGCTAACAACGGCCTGAACGATTACTCGTTCCAGACGGTTTTCTATTACTTATACAATTTTGGAGGGACGCCACCTCCATCACCGAGAGACTAATCATGAGCAACCAATATTCAAAAGGACCGCATTCCACTGTGTCCAAAATGCTCGTCGCGATGTTGTTTGTCTCAAGCGTCCTGATGACTGCAGGTTGCGATGAGCCCGACGATGACGAAGGCGTGATCATCAATGCTCCACCGGTGGCACAGCTGCCCGTTGATACTTTGCTGAATCTCAATTGTCCGGAAGTGGGAATATTCACCGAGACCTGCGTACTGGATGATCCGGAGAACCCGTTTGTCGATACAGTGATCGTCGAGTTCGACGTAAATAACGAAGAAGCCTTCAACAAGTTCGAATTAGCAGATGGCATTACCAGCGCGAAAGCCAGATTCTATTTCTGGGCCACGGCATTGGCGCGCAGATCCTCCGGCGAGAACCAGTGGTACACGGCGCGTGCTCTGCACGAGTTATGGGACGCAGCCGGCGACGAAAACATTCGGTTACAGGCGTTGAAGGCCTACCGGTCATGTCTGGATAATTATTTCGGCTCGGTGACATTTTTTACCTTCGGAGTCTTTGATAACGAAGGCAATGAAGCGGCTTTTCCCTTTACCATCAACGAACTTGTTGCCGACAACCTGTATAGAGCAGCTTCCACTAATTGGGCAATACTGCTTGCGGACGGTAATACTAATCCGGAGTTGATCATCGCGATGTTGGGTGATTGGGGTTATGTGTACCAAAAGGCCACGGGCCCTGATTACGATAATGGCGTGGTTTCTGTAATCGACTTTTAGGTTTCGGGGACAGTGACTTTTTTTAGGAAAAGGGGACAGTGACCTTTTTTGCCGAAGCGGCAGAAAAAGGTCACTGTCCCCTTTTCCTAAAAAAAGTCACTGTCCCCTTTTTCTTCCCCTTTTTCTTCCCCTTTTTCTTGCTGCTCCCGGTGCTGGCGCTGGCCGAAGCGATTCCGGTCGAGCTGCAGCAAACCGAACAAGGCTGGCAGTTGCTGCGTGCTGGCGAGCCGTATTTTGTTCGTGGTGCCGGTGGGCAAACCCACCTGAATCAACTTGTGGTTGCCGGAGCGAACTCCATTCGCACGTGGGGTGCCGATGACATCGGCACATTGCTCGACGAAGCACATGCATTGGGCCTGTCCGTCACGGTAGGTATCTGGCTCGGTCACGAGCGCCACGGTTTCGATTACAACGATGACAAACAGGTGCGGGAACAACTGCAACGTGCGCGTGAGACCGTGCTGCGTTACCGGGATCATCCCGCGGTGCTGCTGTGGGGCATCGGCAACGAGATGGAAGGCTTCGAATCCGGTGACAACCCGGTCATCTGGAAAGCGGTCAATGACGTCGCCGCCATGGTCAAGGAGCTCGACCCCAGTCATCCGACCATGACAGTCACTGCCGACATCGGCGGTGGCCGTATCGACAGTGTTAACGAATGCCCGGCAATTGATATACATGGCATCAATTCCTATGGCGGGGCGCCGTCGCTGCCCGAACGTTACCCGGCCGGCGGTGGCAGCAAGCCCTACATGCTCACCGAGTTCGGTCATCCCGGTACCTGGGAGATGCCGAAAAACGACTGGGGCGCGCCTCCTGAACTTACCAGCACGCAGAAAGCAGCGTTTTATCGGCGCAGCTACGAAGAGGGCGTGCGTGCGGCGCCAGGTCTTGCGTTAGGTTCGTACGCTTTCACCTGGGGCTTTAAGATGGAAGCGACCGCGACCTGGTTTGGCATGTTTTTGCCCGACGGTGCCCGGCTCGGTCAGGTCGATGTGATGACTGAACTGTGGTCTGGCGAGGCACCGGCCGATCTTGCACCCACGGTCGAGCCATTGGTTGTCGAAGGCGAGCCGCAGGTCGACCCGGGTGACGAAGTGCGTGTGCGCGCAACAATCGCCGATCCCGAGCAAGGCGCCTTGCGGGTGCAGTGGGTGCTGCGGGCTGAAACCGGCGAATACATGACCGGTGGCGATTTTCGGCCGATGCTCCCGGACATCGAAGGCGTAGTGTTGCAAGGCGACGTCAATGGCGCCCGTCTGCGGATGCCCAAAGAGCCGGGCCCGTACCGGTTGTTTCTGTATGTTTACGACGAAGGCGGCAACGCAGCGACGGCCAACCTGCCGTTGCTGGTGAAAGGCAAGGTGAGCACCCGCTTTCCGGTGTACGTTTATCACGACGATTTTGCCGGCATGCCCTGGGTGCCGTCGGGCTGGATGGGGGCGATCGACGCACTGACGCTGGATGGCGACCACACTGAAAACTGTTACGACGGCACGGCATGTATCCGCATGCGGTTTACCGGCCCGGCAGGCTGGGTCGGTGTCGCGTGGCAGCATCCGGCGAACAACTGGGGCGACATGGAAGGCGGCTTCGATCTCAGCGGCGCCAAATACCTCGAGCTGTGGGCACGTGGCGAATATGGCGGCGAGAAGATCAACATTGGCGTCGGCCTGCTGGAGAAAGACAAGCCACACTATGACTCCGGCAAAAAAACCGTCGATGGGATCGTCCTGACAAGCGAGTGGAAGCGCTACCGCATCCGCGTTAAGAGCCTGGACCTGACGAGTATCAAAACGGGATTCGTGATTGTCTTCAGTGGCGGGCGCGACTCAGCGACCCTCTATCTCGACAGCATCCGGTTTGTGCGTTAGGCAACGGGTCGTTCCTGCCGGTTTGCCGATGCGCCCTGAAAGCTCCACAATTCCCGCGTTACGGAGTACTCTGCTGGCCGGATTTCTGGTGTGTTTGACGGTGAATGACGCAATGGCAGACATGAGCGACCAAGCTATCGAGCGACGGGTTTCCGAACTGTTGGGCCAGATGACCCTGGAGGAGAAGGTCGGTCAGATGAATCAGGTTCATAGCGAAGGGCCGTCAGCCGTCGATCATCTTCGCCATTCGATCCAGTCTGGCAATATCGGCTCGATACTCAACCTGGTCGATGTCGGCGCGGTTAACGAACTGCAGCGCATTGCCGTTGAGGAAAGCCGTCTGGGAATTCCGCTGATGGTGGGCCGCGACGTCATCCACGGTTTCAAAACGGTCATGCCCATCCCGTTGGGGCAGGCGGCGAGCTGGAATCCCGATATCGTGCGCGAGGGCGCCCGTGTCGCTGCACTCGAGGCGGCGACGGCCGGCATTAACTGGACTTTTGCGCCGATGATCGATATCAGCCGCGATGCGCGCTGGGGTCGTATCGCCGAGGGCTTTGGCGAGGACGCGTACCTGGTGAGCGAGATGGCTGTCGCGATGGTCGAGGGTTTCCAGGGGCAGGATCTGACTGCCCCCGGCTCGATAGCCGCATGTGCCAAGCATTTTGCCGGTTATGGCGCCGTGGAAAGCGGTCGCGACTACGCAACGACCAATGTGTCGGAATACGAAATGCGCAACTACTACCTGCGGCCATTCAAGGCGGCAGTGGATGCCGGTGTAACGACGCTGATGGCCTCATTTGCCGATATCAATGGGGTGCCCGCGACCGGCAACGAATTCCTGATGCGACAAGTGCTGCGCGATGAATGGGGGTTCGACGGGTTCGTTGTCAGCGATTGGGACTCGGTGCGGCAACTCGCCATCCATGGCCTGACCGCTAACGACCGGGATTCGGCGCTGGCCGCGGCGACAGCCGGTGTCGATATGGAGATGTTCGGTCAGTCCTACCTGCAGCACCTGCCTGACCTGGTCGAGGATGGCAGCATCGATATCGCGACGATCAACGCGATGGTCGCAAATATTCTGCGAGCCAAATTCCGTCTCGGATTGTTCGAGAATCCGTATACCGATACTTCGGGTTTGCCGGAAATCGCCAATGAGCACGCGTTGGCCACCGTACAAAAAGCTGCGTTGCAGAGCGTCGTAATGCTGAAGAATGATCACGATACGTTACCGTTGTCGCCGGAGCAGCTGGATTCGGTTGCCATCATAGGACCATTGGCCGATGCACCCTACGAGCAACTCGGTACCTGGATATTCGACGGCGATCGCGAGCTGAGCGTTACGCCGCTGCAGGCAATCCAGGACATGCTCAGGAAAAAGGTGAGCGTTCGATATGTGCGCGCGATGGATACGTCCCGTAGCCGTATCAGCGAGGCATTCGACGAAGCTGTCGAAGTCGCTAGCGATTCGGATGTGGTGTTGTTGTTTCTCGGCGAGGAATCGATTCTGTCCGGCGAAGCCCATTCGCGTGCCGACATTAACCTGCCCGGTGACCAGGCGGAACTGGTGCGGCGTGTCCGTGAAGCAGGCAAACCGGTGGTCGCGGTGATCATGGCCGGCAGACCCCTGACCCTGACCAACATCGTCGACCAGGTCGATGCGATCCTGTTCGCCTGGCATCCGGGTACGATGGGCGGACCGGCTATCGCGGACCTGTTATTTGGCATCGAATCGCCATCGGGCAAATTGCCGGTAACATTCCCGCGCATGGTCGGCCAGATTCCCATTTACTATAACCAGAAAAATACCGGCAAGCCGCCGTCGGCCGAGACTGTCATTCACATCGATGACATCGACCAGCATGCGCCGCAAACCTCTTTCGGCATGACGGCGTTTCATCTCGATGCCGGCTATACACCTTTGTTTGCCTTCGGTCACGGCCTGTCCTACGGCAGCTTCGAATACGACAATCTGCGGGTCGAAAACCCGGAAGTACGTCCGGGAGGCATGCTGCGTGTCAGTGTCGATCTGGCCAATACAGGCAAGGCTGCGGCCGACGAGGTCGTGCAGCTGTATGTCCGTGACCTGGTCGGCAACGTCACCCGGCCCATCAGGGAACTGAAGGGATTCCGGCGTGTGCGTGTCGAGCCCGGCGAGACGACTGCGGTCGACTTCGAATTGCATACCGACGACCTGGCGTTTTACGGTCGCGATCACAAACTCATTACCGAACTGGGCGATTTCCACCTGTGGATAGGTGGCAGCTCGGAAACAGATTTGCGCGCCGAGTTTCGTATCGTTGAATGAGGTTAGGTCGGCCCCGGACGTGACCACGTAGGCAAATATTGATGACAAGACCCGCGCTCACAAAACTTTCCGTTGGCGAAAAAATCGGCTACGGCCTTGGCGATACTGCGTCGAACATCTTTTTCCAGTTCGTCAATATATTCCTGTTGTACTACTACACGGACGTGTTTGGATTGTCCCCCGCGGTGGTAGGCACGCTGTTCATTGTCGCGCGGTTCTGGGATGCGGTTAATGATCCGCTCATGGGCGCCATTGCCGACCGTACCAACACACGCTTTGGTAAGTACCGCCCGTACCTGCTCTGGATGGCGGTACCTTTCGGCGTGTTCGGCTATCTTGCCTTTGCCAATCCCGATTTCAGCGATAACGGCAAACTCATCTATGCCTACGTCACCTATATCGGCCTGATGATGGCTTACACTGCCATCAATGTTCCTTACTCCGCGCTGATGGGAGTTATGACCCCCAGTTCAGACGAGCGGACTTCCTTGTCCAGCTACCGTTTCGTCGGCGCCTTCTCCGGCATGCTGATAATTTCGCTTGGTGTTCGCCCGCTCGTGCGCCTGCTCGGGGACGGCGACGACGGCACCGGCTTCAAGCTCACGATGGCGTTGCTGGCCACCGTCGCGGTAGTTTTGTTTCTCATCACCTTCGCCACCACCCGCGAACGCCTCACGCCACAGAGCAACGAGGGGCAAAGCATCCGCCGCGATCTGAAGTTCCTCTTTATGAACCGTCCGTGGATCGTCATGGTGATTGCGGCGATTCTTACGTTGTCGAACGTGGCGGTTCGCGGCGCTGTCACCAATCACTTTTTCAAATATTTCGTGGGCGACGACGGCACGCCGGTTTTTCTGTTTCTCGACAAGACATCCCTGATCCTCTCTTCCGGCGCCATTGCGTTTATCGTTGGTATCTTCTTTACTACTACCCTGAGCAAGCGTTTCGGCAAGCGCAACGCGCTGTTGGGTCTGACAATACTCAATGGCCTGACCCTGGTCGGGTTCTACTTCATTCCGGCCGATCAGTACGGCACGATGCTGGCCGTCAATGCGCTTGGTAACCTGCTCGCCGGCCCAACGCCCGCCCTGGTGTGGTCGATTTACACTGACGTAGTCGACTACGGCGAATGGAAGTTCGGCCGGCGAACCACCGGACTGGCGTTCTCAGCCGCCATGTTCGCCCAGAAGATGGGTCTGACGATCGGTGGCGGCGTGTCGGGGTGGTTGTTGGCGCTTTATGGTTTTATTGCCAACGCGCAGCAAACCGAAGCCGCGCTGGACGGGATACGGCTCATGTTCTCTATCCTCCCCGGTGCCCTGGCACTGGCAAACGGCCTCGTATTGCTCTTTTACCCGCTCACCGACGCAAAGGTGAAAACCATCGAAGCCGAACTGGCCGATCGGCGAGGTGCCGCGAACTGACTGGTGACTGATTTGACCGGCCGGCTACGCCTCGTCGGAGTCAGCCGGTCAAGCAACATTGTCAGTAGTTGGCGGTGAACATGAACCAGAACTTGGTCACGTCCACGAAGGAGGCGGCATCGGCGTTGAACATCGCCGCCTTGAACAACACGCCGTAGTTCTCACCGACCTTGCGACCGATGGAAAGATCGATTTCGTCGCCGAAATCGGCGCTGCTCTCATCGCTGTCGAGGAAATGATAAAGCGCTTTCCAGGACCAGACGTCGAGTTTTCCGGACGCGCCGACCCAGGTGTCCGTCAGACCGGAGCTGGGTGTGCCCAGGAACTGATCGGCCCAGCCGTTGAATGCATGTAAGGTCGCCAGCGGAGTGCGAAACGCGGCGCCACCCATCGAGCTGTCTCCGGACAGCAATTCGTAACCCGCCATGGCTGTGACCTGGCCCAGGTTGATCGAGCCATCGAGCCGGAAATAGTCTGCATCGTAGTCAACCGGGTTATTGGCTGCATCGCTTTGCCGTGCATACTCCACCAGGTACTTTACGGGCCTGTCCGAAAAGCTGGTGCCACCGGTAAAACGCACGCCTATAGTATCGGTCGAAGCGCCGGGCGAATCGTCGTTGTCGATTCCATAGTAGTAACCGGTCAACGTCCCGGTGTCTTCGAACTTGTAGCTGGCATTTAGCAGGTGCGTCGACGATTCGTGATCGCCGGCGGCAACGTCTTCACCAAAGATACGGTTGACATTGTCAACGTAGGCATAGAAAACTTTCGCGTTGTCGTTGAACTTATGCGTGATACTGGCAGCGTCGTAGGTTTGCTCGTTCTGCCGCCAACCGACACCACCGACAAAACGCTGGTTGTCGAGCAGGATGCGCTGGCGTCCGACCCGCACGTTAGTGCCCTCCCAACCAGAGTACTGCAGGTAAACCTGGTTGAGGTCGGTGCCGTTTGGATCGGCAACTACCGGGTAGCGACTGCGCACCGGGCTGCTGGTACCCATGCCGCTGTTGTAGTCATCGATAAAAATCTCGCCTACGGCATCGAATTCGACGAATCCCCTGAAGTTATTGTAGCCACCGCTGAGCCAGTTAAGTCTGCCACGCAGGGTGGACGCATTGGCATTCTCGCTAAAACTGTCCTGGTCAACAAACTCGTAGCGATAGCGCAGATTGAGATGTGTCTCGCCCTCGCTAATGGCATCAGAGAACGAATCGGCGAAAGTTGGCTGGGCGCATAATGCGCCCAGCCCTGCCAGTATAATTGTGCGTGTAGATGTCTTCATGATCAGTACACGTCATGCATGGTGTTGTAGACATTGAACTTGCCGGTGGGCGTAATGATGCGCTCACCCTTGATGACATGCTTCAGTGTGCGCGTTTTGTCATCGACGACGACAATCGCCGATTCCTGTTCTTTGCCGCTCCACACCGAGAACCACACTTCGTCACCAGCCCGGTTGTATTCGGGTTGCACAACGCGCTTCGGCCCTTCACCGAGTTCGGCCCATTCGCCGATCGGCAGCACTTCGTAACCGGCATTCAGATTGTTGACATTAAACACGGCAATGCTCTGGCTGATGGCAGGATCCGGATTCAGCG
>JAOTXR010000051.1 GCA_029862285.1 Gammaproteobacteria bacterium | reverse complement strand
CATAGCCTTTGGGTCGTCCCAGGTCGGTGAGACCGGTTGCTGCCGGATCGATGTCATGCAGTTCGGCCAGGTTGGAAATAAACGCCGCGGACAATCGGCGCATGATGTCCGGATCGAGATTGGCGTCCCTTGGTGGATGCGCCCGCAGGATGACACCGCGAAGTCGCTCCATCAAATAGAACGGTGCGCCGATGACAGTGGCGTCGGCGCAATAATGAACCGGCGCCGGCACGCGGCCGTAGGTGTGCTGCAGACCGCTGATTACGCGGTATTCTCGTCCCATGTCGTGGGCGCCGGCGACATTGGTGCCGTGTGGCGGCCGACGTAACACCAGTTCGCGTTCGCCCGCCTGCAGCAAGTAGGTCAGGTTAGAGAATCCGCCGGGAAACTGCTTTATTTCGAGGCCATCGTGGACTTCGGGAACGATATCTCGCAAGTAGGCTTGCAATACGACGGCATTGAGCTTCTCCCCACGGCGGACCTCGGCCGACCGGTCCACCAGACTCATGTGCTGTAGTGAGCCAGCAGCTCGCGGGCGACCACCGATTTGTGCACTTCATCAGGGCCATCGTATATGCGCGCGGCGCGCTCATGCCTGAACCAGTGCGATAATAGACTGTCGTCGCACAGACCGGCGGCGCCATGAATCTGTATTGCATGATCGAGCACACGCTGCATTACCGCGGCGACGTGAAACTTGATTTGTGAAATCTGGCAACGCGCAGCGCGGGCGCCTTGAGCGTCGAGTTTTTTTGACGTGTCCATCGTGAGCAGGCGTGCGGCATCGATTTCCGCCCGGCTTTCGGCAATCCAGTTTTGAATTGTCTGGCGACTGGCTAGAGTTTTACCGGGCGAAAGTTCCCGTGTCGCTGCGCGACGACACATGAGGTCAAAAGCACGTTCGCAAACACCGATCCAACGCATGCAGTGATGAATGCGGCCCGGGCCCAGGCGTTGCTGAGCCAGTCTGAATCCGGCACCTTCCGCTTCGATGCGATTTGTACGCGGTACGCGACAGTCGTTAAAACGCACTTCGGAGTGTGAGAATGGACCAGCGCCTTCATCCCCCATAACCGGAATCAGGCGGACATGTTCGTAGCCCGGCGTGCCGGCAGGAACGATTATCAGGCTGGCCCGTTCGTAGGGATTCGCATCAACTCCGGTTATAGCCATCACGATGGTAAAAGCGGACTGGTCGGCACCGGTCGTAAACCACTTGTGACCGTTGATAATGTAGTCATCGCCATCGCGCGTTGCGATCGTAGCCATGTGTAGCGGGTTGGAACCGGCAAACTCCGGTTCTGTCATCGCGAAACAGCTTCGGGTTTCGCCGCGTATGAGCGGCAGGAGAAATCGTTCTTTTTGCTGTTCGCTGCCATGCGCACACAGGAGTTCCATGTTGCCGGCGTCCGGTGCCTGACAATTCAGCGCATAGTGGCCCAATGGACTGTAGCCCAGGGCCGCGCTGATGGGGGCAAAGTGGTGCAGGGCCAGACCCATGCCACCGTGTTCGATTGGCAGGAATGGCGCCCATAATCCGAGCTGCTGGGCGCGGCCGCGCAGGGCTTGCAGGCTCTCGGCAATACCGGGGTAGCCGTGGGCCAGGAACTCCTGTTCCAGTGTGATGACGTGCTGTCTTACGAAGTCGGTTACTTCGCCGAGTATCGAGGCCGCCGTCATGGTGTCGGAATGTGCTGGCATCAAGTTTCCCCAATCGATCGCGCTCTCCGGCCGACAGTGTGCCAGATTCCTGCGTCCCGGTGGCCGTAGTACCATACGCGTTCGCCAATCCCGGGGTTCAATATGAGTGACCGCCTGAGAATAGAAATCACCGACGGCATCGCCGATGTACGGCTTGATCGTGCCGATAAGCACAACGCCATTGATCGGGCGATGTTTGAAGCCATAGCCGATGCAATCGAACAACTCGCAGGCGTGGATGGCTTGCGGGTCGTAGTGCTAAGCGGGGAGGGCCCGAGTTTTTGCGCCGGGCTGGACGTACAGGGCTTTACCGCCGGTCCTGAAGCTATCGAAGGTCTGTTACAGCGTGACAGCGACGGGCTCAACCTGGCGCAACGCGTTTGTATCGGTTGGCAGCGCCTGCCTGTACCGGTCATTGCTGCGATACACGGGAAGACCTACGGTGGAGGTTTGCAAATTGCCTTAGGCGCAGATATCCGGCTACTGGCGCCGGATGCTGAATTATCGGTCATGGAAATTCGCTGGGGCCTCATTCCTGACATGGGGATTAGCCAGACTTTGCGTCAACTGGTGTCTATGGATGTTGCCAAGGAGCTGACGTTTACCGGCCGTAGCATTGATGCCGGCGAGGCAGTGCGTCTCGGGTTGGGTGCCGGTATCGCTGAGTCGCCCTACGAGGCTGCCATGGATCTCGCAAAAGAGATCTGCAGCCGGTCGCCACAGGCTGTGCATGCCGCCAAAAAACTGTTCAATGAGAGCTGGCTTGCTGATGAGCCAACCGGTCTGGAACTGGAGACTGAGTTGCAGCGGCGGTTGCTCTTTTCGCCCGATCAGATTGAAGCGGTACGCGCTAACTTTGAAAAGCGCAATCCGGTCTGGAAATCCTGAAGTTTCTAGAAAAAAGCGACCACGGCGCGTATTAGCATGATCCACAGTGCGATGGCCGCCGCCGCATAGGCCAGAAACCGCCATAGCACCAGATTGACAGTGCAGTGGATCAGGCTGTGAACGGTTCTGAAGCCGAGAAAAGTATACGCGCAGACCACCTGTCCCGTATCGACCTGCGTGGTTACAAACAAATAAAGACACAACGCATAAAACAAGACCGGTAGTTCAAACAGGTTCTGCAGGTTGTTCGAGGGATTCTGCAGCCGGTCGGGTCCGGCGCCCATGGACTTGGCCCGTGTGGCAAATGCCTGTGGATCTACCCGGTTGGCGTGGAAAAAATGTAACCGCAGGGCGTACATGTAGGTCCAGACAATAAAACTCAAGAGCATCATGCCGATAAACGGCGTCAGTATTGCGGATTGTTGCATGGCTTGTGCCCCGTCTTAGGAAAAAGGTGTCATTTTTCTCAAAATAAACCTGACACCTTTTTCCCTTTTTTATTTCTTTTCGCTTTTTTTAGGTCGATGTCAGCTGCCACGGGAATCAGAGAGCGCGGACCTTATAGTTGCCGCGTCGCTCGTCGTATTCCAGTTCCAGCAGTTTTTGTTTGGCCCCCGCTTCCAGCAGGTCATTGAAGGTGTGGTAGCCATAGTAGGTTTCGTTAAAACCGGGATGTACCCTACGCAGCGTTTGTTTGATTTGCGACCCCCAGACCGGATCATAGTCCGCCTGCAGGCCCTGCACCGTTTCGGCAACAAGGTCGAGAGCATCGGCTTTCTTGTCTTTCTTGTTGGTTGTTTTCTTGGTGCGAACCTTCTTTTTTCTTTTCGCATGGCGGGCGAGGTCGTCGTAGTAGATAAATTCATCGCAATTGGCGATCAGTAAATCCGATGTCGAGCTCTTGACACCACAACCGATTACGCGTTTGTAGTTTTCTTTCAATTTGGACACCAGGGGGGAGAAATCACTGTCGCCGGATATCAGTGCAAAAGTATCGATGTGGTCCTTCGAGTAGCATAGATCGATGGCGTCGACGACCATGCGAATATCCGCGCTGTTCTTGCCGCTGACCTTGCTGCGCGGGATGTCCATGAGTTCAATCCCGTAGGTGTGCATTTCACGTTCCGCGCCGCGATAGTGGCTCCAGTCGCAATAGGCGCGTTTGTACACCACGCGGCCCTTTTCCAGCAGCCGTTTCATTATCAGGTCGATATGAAACTTGGATTTCATATCGCGTACGCCAAGGGCAAGGTTTTCGTAATCAATAAAAACGGCTATCAGGGCTTCGTCGGCCATGTCTTTGAGTCTCCGCTGTGTGCCTGGGTTCAGGTAGAGTACGTTAGTTTGCGTATTTCTTGAATGGCGACTGACAAGGTCGCGAAGTCCAGTTGTCCGCCAACCTTCATATCGACCAGCATTGACTGAGTTCGCTGAATCTTTTCCACGTGTGTTTCGAGCCATGCGGAAACAGCTTCGCCGGGCGTTGTGTTATAGGAATTGCTTGCAATCTCGGCCGTCAGAACGCGGTTCAGCTCATAAAGATTGTCTCGCAGGGTATGGCGCGCCATGGCCTGCCAGCGACCATCCACGTGCAAGTACTCGATCTGTTCCCGCAGCCAGTCAATTTTCAGTCCGGCCGCAAGCCGGAAATAGACCGAAGCCACATTGGGTACTTCCATATCCGCGGCATTTGCCACATCGACGATATCCAGCCCCGCATATAATGCCGATAACCCCGCCATGCGGTTGGCCAGGCGCTGTTGCATGCCGATATCGGTGTAAGCCTGACGCGACTCCAGGAAACCTCCCAGATCCGGGTTAACCAGTAATGACGAAAGTTCGTCGCCAATAACGGTAATGCCTGGATGGAACCGGCTGACTGCCTCGGCGATATTTAGCGAGTCGGGTCTCTTATCGAGCAGCCACAGTGTGGCACGCCGCAGCAGACGGGTGGTCTGTATCATCATTGCGTATTGCGCGGTTGCCGGTACTTCGTTATCCAGCGATTCGATATCTGCCCACACCAGGCGCATGTCGAAAATCTCGCGCGCGATGGTGTAGGCGCGCGCGAGAATTCCGGCATCCACGCCTGATTCTTCCATCGTGCGGTTGGTAAACGCCGGCCCCATCCGGTTGATGATGCTGTTGGTGATTTGCGTCGTGATAATTTCGCTGCGCAGCCGGTGATCGCGCATCAGCGTGTCGTAGTGTTCACGCATCAGGGCGGGAAAATAATCGGAGAGTTCTTTGGCCAGGTAGGAGTCGCCGGCGATGTCTGATTCGTTCAGCTTCCCGTAAAAACTGATTTTCGAGTAAGACAAAATGGTGGACAGTTCCGGACGAGTAAAACCCAGCTTCGCCTTGCGCCTTTCGCGAATGCTTTCCTCATCTGGCAGGAATTCGATATCGCGATCCAGCTCGCCACGCTCTTCCAGGTTCCTGAGCAAATGAGCATATTCGTTGAGACGGTCGGCCGCTGTGGATTCAATGACGCTAATCGCCTGGGTCTGCAGGTAGTTATTACGCAGCACCAGCTGCTCCACTTCGTCGGTCATCTGCGACAGCATTTCCACGCGTCGTTTGCTGCCCAGACCCTGCGTTTGTTGCGCTATATTAAGCAGAATCTTGATGTTCACTTCGTGATCCGAGCAGTCGACGCCAGCGGAGTTGTCGATGAAATCAGTATTCAGACGCCCGCCGGCCAACGCATACTCAATGCGCCCCAATTGCGTCAGTCCGAGGTTTCCGCCTTCGCCAACTACTTTCGCACGCAATTCCGCCCCGTTGACTCGCACAGCATCGTTGGCGCGGTCACCGACATTTACATTCGATTCAGCACCGGCCTTGACGTAGGTGCCGATGCCACCATTCCAAAGCAGATCGACCGGGCTGCGCAGGATGGCCTGAATCAGTTCCTGCGGCGCGAGACGGGTTTCCTCGATGGCGAGCATCTTACGAACCTGCGGGCTGAGGTCGATATATTTGTCTTGCCGCGACCATACTCCGCCGCCCTCGGATATCAGGCTGGCGTCGTAGTCAGCCCAGGTAGAGCGTAGTAACTCGAACAGTCGCTGTCTTTCGGCGTAGCTGCTTGCCGGATTCGGATCGGGGTCCAGGAAAATGTGCAAATGGTTGAATGCTGCCTGTAGACGTATACAAGGTGACAGCAACATGCCGTTACCAAATACGTCACCGGACATGTCGCCGATGCCGGCAACTGTGAACGGATGCGCTTGGATATCGTGGCCAAACTCGCGGAAATGCCGCTTGACGGCTTCCCACGCACCCTTGGCGGTAATACCCATGCCCTTGTGGTCGTAACCGACCGAACCCCCGGACGCGAAGGCATCGTCCATCCAGAAGCCATATGCCTGTGCGAGCTCATTGGCAATATCCGAAAACGTCGCCGTGCCCTTGTCCGCGGCGACGACGAGGTATGGATCGTCCTGGTCCAGACGGATAACATCTTTGGGCGGAACAATTTCGCCATCGACCAGGTTGTCGGTCACGTCCAGCAGGCCACGCAAAAAATCTTTGTAGGCACTGATAACCTTCTGGCTGATCTCTTCCGGAGTTCCGGTAGGTGCCGGTTTGAGCACAAAGCCACCCTTGGCTCCGGTCGGCACAATCAGGGTATTTTTGACCGTCTGGGCCTTCATAAGCCCCAGTACTTCGGTTCGGAAATCCTCGCGTCGATCGGACCAGCGCAGGCCGCCACGTGCGATCATGCCACCACGCAAATGCACACCCTCGACCCATGGGGCATAAACAAATATCTCAAAACGGGGCCGCGGCAGCGGTAGCTCAGGAATTTTGGCCGAGTCAAACTTGAATGAAACGTAGCCCTTCGGCTTTCCGTTCTCATCGGTCTGGAAATAGTTGGTGCGCAAAGTCGCACGTATCACGCCCAGATACGCACGCAGGATGCGGTCACCGTCCTGCGTCTTGACGCTGTCTAGCATGTTATCCAATGCCTGGGCTGCATTGAGCGAGCGGCGCTGGCGAGTACGCGAACCGCAGTATGGATCAAATCGGCCTTCGAAGGACTTGACCAGTTGTGCCGCAATGGCTGAATGCTGGCACAGGATCTCTTCGATATAGCTTTGGCTGAAGGGAATTCCTGTCTGCAGCAGGAACTTGCATATGGCACGCAATAATGTGGTTTGGCGGCAAGTGAGTTTTTCAAGCAAGACCAGACGGTTGAAACTGTCGTTTTCGGCTTGACCGCGCCAGACCTGGTCGAAAGTGTCATGGAATGTAGCAGTGACTTTTCGCGGGTCCAGCGTAATCGACTCGTAGAACTGCATTGCGAAGTCCTGCATCCAGACTTCGCCGTGCGGTGAATTAATGCAAAAGGGTTTTTCGCTGATCACTCGCAGACCCATGTTTTCGAGCATGGGCAGGGCATCGGAAAGCGGAATTGGCGTGTTGCGACGGAACAGTTTCAATTCGATGGAGTTGTCCGGCGCTTGTTTAGGCCGATAGAGGCTGATTTGCAGCGCGTTTTCGGCTGCGCCCAGGTTGCGAATTGACTCGATATCGTACGTAGCAGCGCGAGGCGAAATATCTTCCTGGTAGGACACCGGGAAGTTGTCTGCCGACCCACGAAATAATTTGAGGCCTTTTTCATCCCCAAAACGGGTGACGAGCACGTCGCGTAACCGATCCGGCCAGGTGCGCACAACGTCCGTTATCCGCCGCTCTATGGTTCTGACTTCGGCGACCGGCTTGGTGTCGGGCGGTGTCCGAACTATCACATGCAGGCGAGCGAGATTCGACTCGGACAGGAATACTGTGGATTCGACCGACGTGCCGCCGAAACCGTTCTGCAACAACCCCTGAATTCGTTCCCGAACCATCGTGTTGTACTTGTCACGCGGCACATAGACCAGGCACGAAACGAAACGCTGGAAAGCATCTCGCCGGACAAACAGTTTGATTCGCTGGCGCTCCTGCAGACCGAGTATGCCTCGACTGATACGGGACAGATCTTCAACGCTGGCCTGGAACAGTTCGTCGCGGGGGAAATTCTCCAGTATGTGCATCAAGGCCTTGCCGGCGTGGCTGTGACTGCGCAACCCGGAACGGTTCACAACCTGGTCAATCTTGTGTCGCAGAATCGGAATGTCTCTCGGACTACGACTGTAAGCACCGGAGGTGAACAGGCCGAGGAAGCGCTTTTCACCGTTCACGCGGCCATTACTGCCGAAAGTCTTGATGCCGATGTAGTCGAGATAGGTTGGACGGTGCACGGTGGCCAACGAATTGGCTTTTGTAATGATCAATAAGTCTGGGGAATTGGCCATCCGCTGGATAGCGCGGAGCAGGGTGCGGTTTGTTTGCCGCTCTCTTGTCAGTTGTTCTGCCCGCAGAATGCCCAGACCCGAACCGGCTATGGATTGCAGCACGTCTTCGCCGTTTTCGCGTGCCAGTTCATACTCGCGATAGCCAAGAAAAGTGAAATTATCGGCTGCCATCCAATCCATCATGGCGATGCTCTCGTCGATAACCGGTCTTTCCAGTGGCAGTGTTTGTCCCTGAATATTGTTCC
Source organism: Gammaproteobacteria bacterium (assembly GCA_029862285.1). Taxonomy (GTDB): domain Bacteria; phylum Pseudomonadota; class Gammaproteobacteria; order Steroidobacterales; family JABDKV01; genus JABDJB01. The sequence goes on along the minus strand of JAOTXR010000051.1, from coordinate 1,053 downwards.
TGATCTCGATCAGTTTGCTGCACATCGCCCGCCAGTCATTGGTGGCGGCACGCACATCATTCATCGAATCGTCAATCAGGCTGGTGACAGCATCGAGTATGCTGGAGTCTGTCTCGCGATCTACCTCGATGTGAACATAGGATTCCGCGATTCCGTCCTTTGCGTTACCGACGAGTTCAGTCAACTCACCTTCGTTGTTGCGCCTGACCCGGATGACCGGGTGTACGGTCACGTGCATGGTCAGTTTTTGGCGGCCCAACACCAGGGCAATGGAGTCGACGATAAAGGGCATGTCGTCATTGACCATTTGAATGATGGTGTGTCGCGACTGCCAGCCATCGCGTTCCGGATCCGGGACGAAGGCGCGTACCAGTGCCGCGCCGGGTTTTCGTTTCTGGCCAAAGGCCAGGTGTGACAGTGCCATACCGGCAAGTGCGCCTGGCTTGCGATCACGCAGGTCTTCGGCCGATACATCGGCATAGTAACTACGGATAAATTGATTGATATCGACCTTGAACTGACCGGTCGGAAAGTTCTCAGCAGCGGCGACGATCTTGTCGATCTGTCGTTCCCTGGCATCGGTAATCCGTCGCATGAACCCGGAAGGTTGGGATGTCCCCCGGGTATCAGCTGGGGTGCTGCTCATCAGGCTGCCTTCACATTGTGGGGTCGTGTTTCCACCGTCGAAGTATAGCTAATGCGGCATCTCGCCTCTCCTCCATTGGCCCAAATTGTGACGTAATCCCGCTGTTGCAAGCGGCCTTCCGAGAGCCGGTGGTTTATTTGCCGGCTCCGTCTGGGAATTCAGTCGCCACAAACAAGCCACCGGCTCTCGGAAGGCCGTCCCGAACGTTGATCGCAGGGCTGAATACCACAGTTTCCGGCCCCTCGCGGGTGGAGGGTCGTGGCGAGATTCGCCTGGAGGGGGAATTGTATTAGGAGGGACAGCCCTGGGAAGGACTGTCCCGAATTGAAAATTAGTCGGTCTTGGCGAGGTCGCCGATCATGCCAGCGAGGAAGCGGCAGGCTTCGCCGCCGGTGGTGCAGCGGTGG
>JAOTXR010000406.1 GCA_029862285.1 Gammaproteobacteria bacterium | reverse complement strand
CCATCATCGCGCGTGCAATATCGGCATCGAGTTTGTCAAAAACCGGTTCGCCCAGGCCGGGTGGCACGCCTCGTGCGATCACATTGACTCGTGCACCAACCGAATCGCCCGACTTGCGCAGCTTGTCCATGAACACTTCCAGTTCTGCCACACGTGCCGGGTCGGCACAAAAAAACGGATTGTCGTCTACCGTGGATAAATCAACCGGATCGAGCCGCATGTCACCGAGTTGTGCGAGATAACCCTCGATAAGAATTGCATAGTGTTCGCGTAGATACTTGCGCGCGATCGCGCCGGCCGCTACACGCATGACAGTTTCGCGTGCCGGGGAACGTCCACCCCCGCGATAATCCCGAAAGCCGTATTTCTGCTGATAAGTATAATCGGCATGACCAGGACGAAAACGGTCGGCAATTTTACTGTAGTCCTTTGGTTTCTGGTCGACGTTTTTTACCAGTAACCCGATTGGCGCACCCGTCGTGCGGCCCTCAAAGACCCCCGAGAGAATTTTTATCGTGTCGGGCTCGCGCCGTTGACTGGTGTGACGGGACTTGCCGGTACGCCGTCGCTCGACATCCTGTTGAATATCGTCCTCGCTGAGCGACATACCGGGGGGGCAACCGTCGACAATACACCCAAGAGCCAGACCATGGCTCTCGCCAAAAGTTGTAACAGCAAAGAGTTTTCCAAATGTATTACCCGACATCAGGCACATCGTCCTGCGATCGTACTACGGCACTGGCTCAGATCTGTTGCACGTATTACAAATACACCGCCGCCGCCATGCTCGAATTCAACCCACTCGAACGGCACGTCGGGATAAGCGGTGACCACAGCACCAGCACTCTCGCCGGCTTCCACAACCAACACGCCGTGCGGCCGCAAATAATCCAAAGCGGTATTTAGAATGCCATGTATGAGCCCAAGACCGTCATCACCGGCTGCCAGCGCAACTGAAGGTTCGTGTGCATACTCGTCAGGAAGACTTGCCATCGAACGCGCACTTACGTAAGGCGGGTTACTGACGATCAAATCATATTTACGCTCACCCAACGCAGCATAGAGATCAGACTCTATGAGTTCGACACGATCCTGCAGATCGTGTGCGTGTACGTTGCGCCTGGCGACGGCCAACGCTGCAGGTGAAATGTCGACCGCATCGACGTTCACGTCCAGATGTGTGGCAATCGCAATCGCCAGACACCCGCTACCGGTTCCGATATCCAATGCCTTTTTGACTGAATCGGGTTTGCACCAGGGCGCAAACTCGTTTGCAATCATCTCGGCTATCGGAGAACGTGGCACCAGCACATCGGGACTAACTTCAAAACGCAAGCCTGCAAACCAGGCCTCGCCGGTGAGATACGCCGCCGGACACCTCTCTTCGATGCGCCGGTGTATCAGCCCGATAGCTGCCTCGCGTTCTGCCGGAGTGACGCGCGAGCGGTAAAAATATTCGGGCACCTCAAAATCGAGCGACAAGGCGTGGAAGACGAGCAACCTGGCCTCATCCGCAGCATTGTCGGTGCCGTGGCCGAAGTGCATACCGGCCGCATTGAGCCGACTGGCGCCCCAGCGCACCAGATCGCCCACCGTCTGCAGATTGTCGGTTTGATGTTCCACGGAGCTGCGCCAGAGTCAATTCAGGCTGGCAATGATATAACGCCCTGCTGCACCGCGACAGATATAGAATGCTCGACCTATGGGAAGCACAAGAATCACCATCGGACTGGTCGCCCTGGCTGCCTTTGCAGCCGGTTTGGCGATTAGCCTGAACTTACGGCAACCGGCACAGGTCACCGAAGCTACAGTCTTTGCCGCGCCCCGGCCACTACCGGAGACCAGCCTGAGAGATCATTCGAACGCCGCGCTGGATCGCGATTCTTTCCGTAATCGCTGGGACATCCTGTTTTTCGGATTTACGCACTGCCCCGATATTTGCCCGACGACCTTGTTCGAGTTGCGCCAGCTCAGCAACAGCCTCAATGATCTGGCGGTTGCGCGCCAGCCACGCATCTGGCTGATATCAATCGATCCGCAACGCGATACCCCCGAGGTACTCAACGCATACATTTCGAATTTCGGTGACAGCTACCACGCCGCGACCGGCAGCGAGGAGCAGATCGCGCAGTTTGCCGGCGGCCTCGGTGTCGCCTACCAGCGCATACCCGAAGGAGATGACTACACGATGGCACATACGACCGCTTTGTTCCTTGTCAATCCGGATGCAGAATTGGTTGCGTTGTTTTCTGCACCGCATGACATGACACGCATTGCGGCAGATTATCGGGAGCTGACACGATGAACTGGCGTCTTTGTATTGTGATCATAACGATGTTGACGGCCTGTTCCAGCCCGGATATCAGTATCGAGGACGCCTGGATCAGATCGCCGTTACCGGGAAGAACCATGACTGCCGGCTACCTCGTAATCAACAACCCAACCAATACGGATATCACACTGGTGGGCG
>JAOTXR010000405.1 GCA_029862285.1 Gammaproteobacteria bacterium | reverse complement strand
GTGCAGAATCATATTGGTACCGTCCATGCGATTGCGATGGCCAACCTGTGTGAGCTGACTGCCGGGACAATGACCGAAGTGACCATCCCGGTCGACATGCGCTGGATCCCCAAGCGCATGACAATCGAGTATCTCGCCAAGGCCGCCACTGGCGTACGCGCTATTGCACGTATCGATCCCATGCCGGTGTTCAATGCAGCGATAGACGTACCTGTAGTCGTGGAAGTTCTGGATACGTCTGATGTCAAAGTTGTCCAGGCAGTAATCACGATGTACGTGTCGCCGCGAAGAGGACAACGCTGAGATGTCGGGGCCGCTGGAGTTTTATTACGACTATATCTCGCCCAATGCGTATCTGGCCTGGCGGACCATCACTGATATTGCGGTTCAACACGGGCGGCAACTGTCATTGAAGCCAGTACTGTTCGCCGGGTTATTGCAGGCACACACACAAGTCGGACCGGCAGAAGTGGCGCCAAAAAGGGACTGGATGATCCGGAATTGTCTGCGCAAGGCGCATGCCCTGGGTATTCGTCTGGTCGCACCGCATTCGCACCCATTTAATCCGCTGTTGGCGCTGCGCGTAACGCTGGCCTGCCCGGCCGAGGACCGACATGCCGTGACGGACTTGTTGTTTCGTGCCGTTTGGGCTGATGCCTGCGACGTCAGCGATCTTCAGACTGTTGAGCGGTTGTTGAACGACGACGGGTTCAGTGGAGCCGACCTCGTTGCCGCCGCCAGCGGCGAAGCGGCAAAGAAATCCCTGCGTCTTGCCACTGACACTGCCGTGTCCCGCAGCGTGTTCGGTGTGCCTACGATGATTGCCGACAATGAGCTGTTTTTCGGATTTGACGACCTGCCATGGCTGGAGCGCCATTTGCGTGGCGAAGATCAGCTCGACGAGCAGCAGTATGCGGTGTGGAAGACAGTAAAACCCACCGCCTGGCGCTCCGGGAAATGATCGATCGTTCGAGGCTGCGACGCATCCTGGTGCTGGCGCTGCCGATAATCGGCGGGATGATGTCGCAAAATGTACTCAATCTGGTCGATACGGCCATGGTGGGGATGCTGGGTAACGCCGCGCTCGCGGCTGTCGGGCTCGGTGGATTCGCGACCTTTATGTGCATGGCGCTGATACTCGGTATCTCAACGGGCGTCCAGGCGATGTCGGCGCGACGCAAGGGTGCAGGCCGGTTTTCGGAGGTCGCAATACCGCTTAATGCAGGTCTGCTGATGGTGGTAGCGGTGGCGCCGTTGCTGTCACTGGTGCTGTATTTGCTCGCGCCGTATTTTTATCCCTACCTTAACAGCGATCCGGAAGTAATCGAGCAGGGCGTCCCTTATCTGCAAGTGCGGCTCGCCGGTATCACCTTTGTTGGTATGAACTTCGCTTTTCGCGGGTTTTGGAACGCGATCGATCGATCTGGCGTTTACATGTCTACGCTCGTCATCATGCATGCGTGCAACATTCTGCTCAATTATATGCTGATTTTCGGCAAGCTCGGTGCACCGGAGCTCGGTGTTGCCGGCGCCGGTTTGGGAACCGTCCTGTCGACGATGATCGGTTCCATAATCTATTTCACGCTGGCGATGCGTCAGGTACGACCACAGGGGTTTTTGCACGGGCTTCCGGCCCGTAAGGAAATCTGGGGACTGTTCCGGCTATCGCTACCCTCAGGTGTGCAGCAACTGTTCTTTTCCACTGGTTTCGTTGCTACCTACTGGATCATAGGGCTGGTCGGCACCCGCGAGCTGGCGGCTGCCAACGTACTCATCAATGTAACGCTGGTCGCGATCTTACCGGGGTTGGGCCTGGGGCTGGCGGCAGCAACGCTGGTTGGTCAGGCACTGGGTCGCGAAGATCCGCGTGACGCTGCGCAGTGGGGATGGGATGTTACGAAAGTGGGTCTGGTGTTGATGACTGCGCTGGGGGCTCCGATGTGGCTCGTACCGGATCTGATTCTCATGGGATTCATTCACGACCCGGTCACAGTCGAGGTCGGCCGTTTACCGATGCGCGTTGTCGGTGCGACCATGGCTATAGAGGCTGTAGGTATGGTGTTGATGCATGCGTTGCTGGGGGCTGGCGATGCGAAACGCGTTATGGTCGTCGCTATTACCACGCAATGGATCGTATTTCTCCCGTTAGCGTATTTCGTCGGTCCAATACTCGGTCTTGGCCTGATTGGTATCTGGCTGTTGCAAGGCGTGTATCGGCTCATGCAGGCAGCGCTGTTCCTGCGTTTCTGGGCCAAGGGTGCTTGGGCCGCCATCAAACTTTAAACCTGTGAAGCTTTCGTTGTGGCGGTGTTGACTGTCAGCCTGCCGGCGAGCATAGAAGCCGGTATTTGTTGGCGCCTCCGAAGAAAGTCGGCGCAAACAAACGACCGTCTTCTCTCTCGCCGTGTGTTTTCTGCGAGTCCGACGTGCATGTCGGCTGCGTGGAAATGGCTTAGTCGCGTGGTGGCGAGCATAGAA
>JAOTXR010000404.1 GCA_029862285.1 Gammaproteobacteria bacterium | reverse complement strand
TTTACCGCCACGCACCTCAATCAGGCCGGTGCGTTGCTGCATGTTTACGCTGACGGCACTGTGCGTCTCAATCACGGCGGTACCGAGATGGGGCAGGGCCTATATATCAAGGTGGCCCAGGTGGTTGCCGATGAGTTACAGATTGACCTCGACAAGATCAAGTTGACGGCGGCCGATACCAGCAAGGTACCCAACGCCTCGGCGACGGCTGCGTCGGCCAGTTCGGATTTGAACGGCAAGGCGGCGCAGGCGGCAGCGCGTACTATCAAGGCCCGACTGACCCTTTTTGCCGCCCAGGAATACGATGTTGCGGAAGACGATATCGTCTATGTCAATAACAAAGTGCGAATTGGAGCGAAAGAGCTTAGCTTCGCCGAACTGGTACAACAGGCTTACATGGCGCGTGTTTCACTTTCGGCAACCGGTTTTTACAAGACGCCAAAAATTCACTACGATCGCGCAACATTTTCGGGCCGGCCGTTTTTCTATTTTTCCTACGGGGCGGCCGTATCCGAAGTTGTAATCGACGTATTGACCGGCGAGCATCGTTTAGTGCGTGTCGATATTCTGCATGATTGCGGTCGTTCGCTGAACCCGGCCGTAGACCTGGGCCAGATTGAAGGCGGATATATCCAGGGTTATGGCTGGCTGACCAGTGAAGAACTGTGGTGGAACGAAGCGGGTGAGTTGAAGACGCATGCGCCATCGACCTACAAGATCCCAACCTGTTCCGATCTGCCACCGGATTTTCGTGTCGAAATGCTGCAGTCTTCAGAGAACCGGGAAGCGACCATTCATCGCTCCAAAGCGGTCGGCGAACCACCGCTGATGCTTTCGTTGTCGGCCTTTCTTGCAATCAAGGACGCTATTGCCGGTGTTGCAGATTATCGTCAGAGTCCTTCGCTGCGGGCGCCGGCGACACCGGAAGCGGTGCTCGACGCAATCATGGCATTAAAGGCGCAAACATGAAGTGGCCGCAGCACATAGCTGAATTGCGCGACGGTGGTGAGCCATTCGTCATTGTCACGGTCGGCACCACACGCGGTTCCACACCGCGCGAGACGGGTGCGAAGATGTTTGTTACACCGACACGTACGCTCGGCACGATTGGTGGCGGCCAGCTGGAGTACGAGTGCACCTCACTCGCTGCCTTGTGGTTTCGTGCGCAGACTGAACCGGAGACCTACAGCCGCAGCTTTACGCTGGGTGCAAACTGCGGCCAGTGCTGCGGTGGCGTGGTCGAGATCTGGTTTGAGCAAATCGTGCCTGCCGCAGCGGACTGGATCGAAGATGTCGACGATGCGCTTGCTGGCGACATTCCTGCCATGCTGGTGACCGCCGGCGATACACGCACAGGATTGACCAAGCGGGTCCTGCTCCGGGGCGACGAAGTCAGTGACCCGATCGCAGAGCAAGCGGTGGCAGCTTTGGAATCCATGTCAGCACCGCAGCAGATACTGGTCACAATGTCTGGCGGCCAGGTGCCGGCACTGTTCGAGCCGTTACAGCACAATCACTTTGAGATTGTGCTGTTTGGTGCCGGTCACGTCGGTTCCGCGCTGGTTGCGAGTCTCTCCGTGCTCAATTGCCGGGTAGTCTGGATCGATGGCCGTGACGATATTTTTCCTGAAGTACTGCCGGCAAACACCCACGCAATCGGCACCGCTGAGCCACAGCTGCTCATCGGCGATATGGCGCCGGGTAGCTATTACGTGGTCATGACGCATAGCCATGCACTCGATCTGGAAGTTTGTGCACGCATTCTGGCACGCGACGACTTTGCCTACTGTGGGTTAATCGGCTCACGCTCCAAACGACGCCAGTTTGAGAAACGGCTGGCCGGATCAGGATTGTCTGAGCAGCAGATTTCGCGGTTGGTCTGTCCGGTCGGAATATCCGGTATCAATGGCAAACGACCGGCTGAGATCGCCGTTGCGGTAACTGCGCAGTTATTGCAATTGCGTGAGGCGGAGCTGGCCCTCAAGTCTGAGTCGCCGACCTGCCGATTGAGCCACGCAAAAATATGACGGCTTATGCCATCGAGTGGCTGAGTCTGCTGGGTCGCTGGCTGCATTTCATTGCCGGTATCGCCTGGATCGGCTCCTCGTTCTACTTCGTCTGGCTGGATAATCATCTGCAAAAGCCGGCAAGCGCGGCAGATGAAAACGCCGGCGTCGGCGGCGAGCTGTGGTCGGTACACGGCGGCGGCTTTTATCATGCCCGGAAATACCGCGTGTCACCCGCACAGTTGCCCCAGACATTGCACTGGTTCAAGTGGGAGGCTTATACGACCTGGCTATCGGGGATGTTCCTTCTGGTGCTGTTGTACTGGGTCGGTGCCGAGGTCTACCTGGTCGACCGGTCGCTGTTCGAATTGTCACAGGCCGGTGCGATCGGCATCAGCGCCGCGACCATTGCCGGTGGCTGGCTGATCTACGACCTGATGTGCAAATCGCCGCTGGCCCGCGACGACCGCATGCTCGGC
>JAOTXR010000050.1 GCA_029862285.1 Gammaproteobacteria bacterium | reverse complement strand
ACCAGGGAAAGCAGGTTGCCGAGGGCAAACGAAAACGCGTACCAGTAGGCTCCCCTGGCCAACGCCAAAAACAGCCCGACGATGCAAATCACGAACACTGGCACTGCAACAAGATGTATCAGCAGGTTGGCGCGACTCTGATGGTATTTTGCGTAACCCACTTCCGGCAGCCTGCAATCTCTATCGGATATCGCACAGGCAATGATAGTAAAGATGCTGCGGGTCGTTGAGCCGGGTCAGGCGGTTCAGTTCATCGGTGATCTGCGAAACAATCCGGTTTAATCCTTTCGGCCGCCACTCTACTCCCAGCACCGAGCGCACCGGGGACACGAGACTCAATGCGACATTCTCTCTGAAACTAAGCTCCTTCTCTATGTAGCGGACACCGTAATCATCTCCGAGCCCGGCGTGCGAGGCCGCTGACTCGATAGCACCCTGGAGCCCGCCGAGATTATCGACCAGACCCAGTTCTTTCGCAGTGGCTCCGATCCACACGCGGCCACGCGCGATCTCGTTAACCTCGGCAATCGTCAGACTGCGTCCCCTTGCTACGCCCTCGATAAAGTCACGATAGCCGTCCTCGATACTTAGCTGCAGCAACTGTGCCGCATCGTCGCTCAATTCACGGTCAGGCCGGAATTGTCCGCTCCATGGTGTAGTTCCCACGCCATCGACATGCACACCCAGCACATCCAGAGTTCGCGTAAATGTCGGGAAATAAGCCCCAATACCAATTGAACCGGTAATCGTGGTCGGAGCCGCCCAAATCTCGTCAGCATCCATCGCAATGTAGTAACCACCAGAGGCCGCGACGCCACCCATCGAAGCCACAACTGGTTTGCCGGCTTCGCGCAGCAACTGCACCTCACGTTGGATAATCTCCGAAGCGAACTTGCTGCCACCCGGACTATCGATACGCAATACAACGGCCTTAATGCTGTCGTCGTGCCGTGCTTTGCGCAACAGGCGCGCCAGTGTGTCGCCGCCGACTACGCCTGGAGGCTGATCACCATCGAGTATCTCGCCCGAAGCGACGACGATGCCCACCTTGTTAGCGCCACTGTCGGGCTTTCTGGTCGACGCAACATATTGATCGAAACCAATCTGCTTAAAGGAGTGGGTTTTTTCATCCTCACCCACCAGCTCCATCAGTCGCGTCCGAACCTGATCGCGGGTGCGCAGCTCATCGACGAGCCCGGCGTCCAGCGCCACCCGGGCAAGATCGCCTGAATGTGACTCCAGGCTGGCAACCAGACTGGTCGCATAGTTACCGACCTCATGGGACTCGAGGCCGCGTACCCGTGCAACATCGGCCTGGTATTGATCCCACAATTCGCTCAACCAGGTCCTGCTGGAAGCCCGGTCCTCATCAGACATGTCGTCACGCAAATAGGGTTCAACGAATGACTTAAATTCACCGACACGAAATACATGCCAGTCGATTTTCAGCTTTTCGATCGCCGAACGATAATAGCGACGAAACCGGCCATAGCCATCCAGGAAAACCGCCCCGGACGGATGCATGTAGACTTCATCGGCATGGGCAGCCAGGTAGTACGGCGCCTGCAAATAAAAATCGCCATAGGCAATCACTTTTCGACCAGTCTCGCGGAACGCTTCTATTTCTTTGCCCAGTACCTGCAGCTTGCTCAGATCTGCGCTGACTATGTTGTCAAGCTGCAGGAAAATCGCCTTGACACGGTCGTCTTCGCGCGCGGCACGCAGAGCATCCGTCAGTTCACGAATCGATGTCTGTGGTCGCTCCTGGCCCGAAAACTCCTCAAAGGCCTGCTCAATCGGGTCACCATAGAGTTGCTCGACGATTTGCCCGGCCGGCGACAGGACCAGTGCCGCGGATCTTGGAACAGGCGGCGTACGCTGGGACATTGCCGCCACGATGGCCGCAAAGACCAGCAGCATTAACAGCAGGTGTATGGATCGTCTGAATATATCGAGTCCACGCCAGATTCCACGGATAAGTCGGGTGAAAATATTGCCATTACTCATTGATTTAAAAAGAACTCTTAGTTAAGAAAAAATAGAGATAAACCGGGCCAGTAAGTAATCACCAGCACCGCGGCCAGCAGGATCAGCAGAAATGGAACGCTGGCAGCATAAACCTGCATGATCGGCTTGTCGAAACGATAGCTTGCGATAAACAGATTTAGCCCCACCGGTGGTGTCATATAACCCAGCTGCATGGTGGCCAGGAAAATTATGCCGAGATGCACCGGATCTACATCGTACCGCAATGCCACCGGGAGGATCATCGGCACCACTAATACCAGGGCTGAAAAAATATCCAGAAAAGCGCCCAGGATCAGAAGAAACACTATAAGCAGGGCGAGAAAGGTCGCCTGGCTGGAAACAAACTGGTCGAGCAAGTCGAATAGCCGCTCGGGTAATCCGGAATCGATGACAAAATTTGTCGATGCCAGTGAAACCCCCAGGATCAGCAGAATGCCGCCAACCAGCACCATCGACTCACGCATTAGCGCCGGCAGGCCACGCCAGGAAATCTCGCGCCGTATCACTACCTCGACGATAAACACATAAGTTGCCGTGACGGCAGCGGCTTCGGAAACAGCAAAGTAACCGCTGTAGATACCGCCCAAGACGACTATCGGTAGTGGCAGTTCCCAGGCCGCTTCCTTCAGCGCCGCCGAGGCCTCCGTGGCAGAAAAGCTGCTCATCGGTCTCCGGGTTTGTGGATTAGTCAAAATGCTCCAGCCACTTAGCAATATCAGCATGAGCAAGCCCGGCAATATTCCGGCCAGAAACAGATCGTCGATAGACGTCTTGGCAACGATTCCGTACAGAATCAGTGGTAGAGAGGGTGCAAACAAAAGTCCCAGGCTGCCGGAAGAAGTAATCAGGCCGAGATTGAATTTGTCTGAATAACCAGCCTGACTCAAAGCGGGGTAGAGCAAAGCGCCTAATGCAATAATCGTAACGCCCGACGCGCCCGTGAAAGCAGTAAACAAGGCGCAGGCTGCCAGCGAAACAATAGCCAGACCACCCGGCATCCAGCCGATCAGGGCGTTGGTCACGCGCACCAGCCGCCGCGGTGCCTGACTCTCACTCAGAACATAGCCGGCAAAAGTGAATAACGGAATTGCGAGCAACACCGGCATCTCTGCCAGACCGAAAATCTCGATCGCGACGACCGACAAATCGATATCAGCACCACGAAATGCAATTAGCGCGCTCGCACCGATTACCGCGAACAGTGGGGCGCCAAAGAGCGCGAGCACGATCAGTGCCAGGGTGATCAACATTTTAGCGGCCCCGGATGAGCATACGGGCATGACCGGCAGCATGAACGAGATAGCGATATGCCATCACGCCAAAGGCCAGTGGCAAAACGCTCTGTAATACCCAGGCAGGAAATCCGCCCAGCAGTACGTCTTCGTACAGCCGGGATTCGTTTGCAAAGCGACCGGCGTACCACGCCAGCACGCCACAAACGGCAGCTGTAAACAACGTAATGACTATCTGGATACCGGCAAGTGCCCGGCCCTTGACGAAACGTGACAGCACGTCGATCGCGATGTGGCGGTCGTCTCTGGCAGCGGCGACGGCTGCGGCCATTGCCAGCCACAGCACCAGCAAACGCAGCAGCTCATCGGTCCAGGAGAAACCTGCATCGAAAACGTTGCGCATAACTATCTGCGTAGTCGATATCAGTATCAGCGCAACCAACAGCGCGACGAGCAGAGAGTCTTCCAGTAGTTTGCCGAGCCGGCCGATCAGCGATCGGGGACGCTGCGGCTCGGTCACGGAGCGATGTCCGCCGAATGTCGCTGGGTCCGGAAATCCTGAAGGTGTTGTTGCAGGGTCCGTAGCAAACCGGGATCGATGGCTCCTTTCTCCGCCTGCTCCCTGTTGACCTTGCCGACCAATTCCCGCCATTGCGGCAGCTGAGTCTGGTCTACCGGGATCGTCTCGATTCCCGCCTTTGCCAGTGCCTCGGCTGCCTGCGCCTCATCGCGGTCGTTTACCAAATCGAATTCCCTGTAGGTCTCTTCCATTACCACGCGGACAATCGCCTGATCGCCAATTGACAACCGCTTGAAGGCCCTATTGTCCAGCACCAGAGTTGCATAGACATAGGAAACCGGCAAATCGCTCATGTATCGGACTTTGGTATGCCATTGCAGGACGACCGCGCCTACGGCAGGCGAGCCGATGATCTCTATCAAACCGGTCTGCAATCCAGTCAAGACGTCGGTAATCGGTAATGTGACCGGCGCCAAACCGAGCGCCTGCATGGCCGCATAACTGATGCCGTCACCCTCCGGCACCCAGACCTTCTGTCCGCGCAAATCATCCAGCGTGCGCACCGGCTCATTGGACATCAGCCGCGCGAAACCGCCGCTGGCCAGCCCAAAGCTGACCAAACCGGTTTTTTCTTCCAGCTGTTTGATCAGGACGCTGTCCATGCGATCGCGGACATACCTTACTTCGTCGGCTGTCTGAAAAAGCAGCGGTAGCCCATACAGTTGCAGGTCCGGATCACGCTCCGCCAGGCCGCCTGACGTGAAGGTCCCGCCATGCAGTTGTCCGGCACGCATTTTCCGCAACACTTTCTTATCGTTACCCATGACGCCGCCGCCATAGAATTTAAGCTGAACCCGCCGTTCCGTGCGCTCGGCTATTTCACCGGCACCCTCGCGCATGCGCGTCATCCAGTACGATCCCTCCGGCGAGACGGTGGCGATCTTGAGCGTATATTCGGCTGCTGTCGCCGGTTGGATTGCCGCCAGCAACAGCAGCCCGACGACGCCCATGCATAGACGTAATGTCATTCGTGTTCCCTCAAAAGTATTCATCGGCATCTGCCAGTAATTCACGCGCCTGCTCCTGCGCCAACACATTTAACAATGTCAGGGATGGCGCATGCGGGTCGGCATCCAGGACCTCTTGTAGCAATCGATCATGCAGCTCGCGATCGTATACGAGACGCGCATAGCCTCGTGCATATTCGACCTTCGCGCTGAGATCTCGTTCCCCTGTAAGTTCAATTGCCCGCTCGAAAAATTCGCGGCCCACCTCGGGTTTACCGCCCAAGGCGGGCGGCCGCAGCGTATTTAACACCCCCAAATACAAACTGACGTTAGCGCGCTGGCTTTCCCTGTCCATTTCGAGCAGTCGGGCGAGCGCCGCTTCGACCCGTGGCAAATCGGTAATCGCACTCCAGTCATCGCTGTTGGCACGAATCCAGGCCAGCCAGCTTATGGTATAGGCATACAGGACCTCGGCCTGTTTCTCGTCCACACCCTTCAGTACCTCGACAAAGCCATCTTGGTCATAGGCGTCCCAGTTACAGGCCGGTTTGTGCTTGATACACAATGCGCGCTCACCGTAACTGCGACCACGTACGCTCAGGCGCTTGGCGCGATCGTTATCGCCGGTAAACGTCACTGCGTAGGCGGCGTACATCTGCGCGCCGGCGGCCAGCACACCAGCGCCTTGCGGATCGGACAGAATCAGACTGTCCAACAGCAGCAGGTAGGCAGGTAGCCCGTCACGCACCAGGGCGGGATCGTCCTGTTCGAGAACCGCGGCGGTGAGATTGTCAGCAAATCGATCCGTTGCCGAGGCAATCAGCCCGGAACAACCGGCACCAAAAAGGGGCGCCAGCAGGGAGACTAACAAGATCGGAAGACGCGTTGTGTTTTGGTCTGGCATGGGAAATCTGGATGATTGGTATACCTGGAGCCTGCCGCCGGTGCCAGGTTCAGGGCCGATAATACGTGTTTGTACCGGTATCTTCCCGCGCCAGTTCACACTCACGGCACATGGCCGCATGCAGGAGACAAAAAAAATCGGGCCTGGCAGGCCCGATTTCGTCACGCCGGAAAGCCTGAAATCAGATTTTTTCCTTGATTCGGGCGGATTTTCCGGATCGTGCCCGCAGGTAGTAGAGCTTGGCACGGCGTACATCACCACGGCGCTTGACCTTGATCGAATCAATTGCCGGACTGTAAGTCTGAAATACCCGTTCAACGCCTTCGCCATGCGACACCTTGCGCACGGTAAAAGCCGAATTCAAACCGCGATTGCGCTTGGCGATGACAACGCCCTCGTAGGCCTGCAGTCGCTCGCGGCTACCCTCTGTCACCTTGACCTTCACGATGACGGTGTCGCCGGGATTAAAATCCGGTATTTCCTGACCCATCTGTTCTTTTTCAAGTTGCTCAATGATCTTGCTCATGTCGATCACCTGATCCTTTTCTTACCCATCGAAGCAATCGCTTCGGCCTTATATTCATCGAGCAGCTCACGTTGCTCGTCCGTTAATTCAACGCCTTCCAACAAGTCCGGCCGGCGCTCCCAGGTTCGCCCCAGGGATAACCGCAAACGCCAACGCCGGATCGCCTCGTGATCGCCACTCAGCAATACCGGCGGCACCTCACGACCGTCGAATTGCTCCGGTCGCGTATAGTGCGGACAGTCCAGCAAGCCCTGGCTGAACGAATCCTGCTCAGCGGATTCCGGGTCGCCCAGCACGCCCGGCACCAGCCGGGCCACGCAGTCTGCCACAACCATGGCAGCCAGTTCACCACCGCTGACGACAAAGTCGCCGATGGACAGCTCCCGATCCACAGCAGCGTCTATCACCCGCTCGTCGATGCCCTCGTATCGACCTGCCAACAGCACCAAACCGGGCTCTGCCACCAGCTCCCGGGCCACCGCCTGGGTGAACCGCTCGCCCTGCGGGCTGAGGTACACGACCGGACTACCGGCCGGCATCTGCGCCAGTGCCGCGGCTATCGTGCGGCTCAGCGGCCCGGCCTTCATCACCATCCCGGGACCACCGCCGTAGGGCCGGTCATCGACGGTGCGGTGCACGTCCTCAGTAAAGTCGCGCGGGTTGCTGACCGATAACTCCAGCACACCGTTGCTTACAGCGCGGCCAAATACGCCAAGCCGCGCCCAGCCGGAGACCATGTCCGGGAACAGCGTGATCACGTGCAGATGCATGCCGTCCTCGCTAATACTCCGGGTCCCACCGGACCCTTATGCAGCCACTGTCGAGATCGACCTGGTCGATCACATCACCAAGTATCCACGGAATCAATCGTTCGCGCTCACCACGCACTACCATCACATCATTGGCGCCGGTCTCGAACAACCGCTCCACGGTGCCAAGCTCGCGGCCGTCGTCAGTAACGACCTGCAGACCGACCAGATCCGCCCAATAGTATTCGCCCTCATCTGTCGGTGGCAGTTGCTCGCGTGCAACCAGGATCTGCGCACCTACCAGCGTTGCCGCCTGATCGCGATCATCTATCCCTTCGAGTTTCACAATCAATCCTGAGCCGTGTCGTTTGGCATCGACGAGATCAGTTACCCTGTGCTCGCTTTGGTGCGCCAGCAACCACGGCCGATATTCAAAAATATTTTCTACCGGATCGGTGTACGAATAGACTTTTAACCAGCCCTGTACACCATGCAGGCCAGAGATATAGCCGACCGGGACATGTTCCTGCCGCGCAGACATGCGCGGGACCTGCCGCGCTAGTTGCTGGCCGCGGCCTGCTGAAGTTTCAGCAAGTAGCGGACGCGATCAGAAGGCTGTGCGCCTTTCGAAATCCAGTACTCGGCACGATCTGCATCCAGACGCAACTTCTCTTCATGAGGTTTTGCGCCGGGATTAAAAAAGCCCAGGCGCTCGATGCTGCGACCGTCGCGACGCTTGCGACTGTCGGTAACAACGATGTGGTAGAAGGGTCGCTTCTTGGCGCCGCCTCGTGACAGACGGATTGTCACCATTTCAATTCCTCAGTTTTCAGTGTGTCTGGAGCCGGGGGTGGACAGCCCACCCTGACCGGGTCCGGGTCAGCCGCGCATTCTACTGTTTGTGCAAGGAAAGTGGAACTCTTCAGGCCGGGCGGCGGATCTGACCCGGATTTGCTGCCTAGCCCAATCCCGGCGGCAACCGGCCCTTCATCGCCCTCATCAGGGCCTGTGGCCCGCCCCGGGACATCTTTTTCATGACTTTCTGCATCTGGACATGCTGCTTGACCAGGCGATTGACGTCCTGCACGGCCTGGCCGGCACCAGCGGCGATACGTCGTTTGCGCGAGCCGTTGATGACCCTGGGGTGGCGTCGCTCGCCCGGTGTCATGGAGTTGATCAGCGCGATCTGCCTGCGCAACTGGGAGTCATCTGCCTGTGCCCGGACCGCGTCCGGCAGCTTGCCCATGCCTGGCAACTTGTCCATCAGCCCACCCATTCCGCCCATATTGAGCATCTGCTCGAGCTGATCGCGCAGATCCTCCAGGTTGAAGCCCTTCCCCTTCTTCAGTTTGCGCGCGAGTTTCTCGGTCTTCTTCTGGTCGGCTTTTTCATGGACCTGCTCGACCAGTGTCAACACATCGCCCATGCCGAGTATGCGCGAAGCAACCCGATCGGGATGGAACAACTCCAGAGCATCGATCTTCTCACCTGTGCCGAGAAACTTGATCGGCTTGCCGGTGATTTTCCGCGCCGACAAAGCCGCACCGCCACGTGCATCGCCGTCAGTCTTGGTAAGTACAATTCCGGTCAGCGGCAGCGCTTCATCAAACACGCGCGCGGCATTGACCGCATCCTGACCCGCCATGCTATCGAGAACGAACAGCGTCTCGACCGGCGTCACCGCCGCATGCACTGCGCGGACTTCTTGCATCATTTCATCATCAATATGCAATCGCCCCGCCGTATCGAGCAGCACGACGTCGGCGAGTTGCCGTCGCCCCTCGGCGACCGCCCGAGTGGCAATATCGATCGGATTATCGGTCTCATGGCTCGGCATAAATCCGGCATCGATGGCCGCAGCAAGTCGCTCGAGCTGCAAAATCGCGGCTGGGCGGTAAACGTCCGCGCTGGCTATCAAGACCTTCTTCTTTTCTCGCTGCAACCAGTTCGCGAGTTTGGCCACCGTCGTGGTCTTGCCGGAACCCTGCAACCCGGCCACCATTACCACGGCCGGCGGTTGCGCCCGGAGATCCAACCCCGTGGCTTCTTTACCCATGATCTGCACGAGCTCTTCGTGCACGACACCAATCAATGCCTGACCCGGGCTAAGACTCTTCAGGACTTCCTCGCCTACGGCACGCTCGCCTACTCCGGCGACAAATTCGCGAACGACCGGCAGCGCGACGTCTGCTTCCAGCAGGGCCATGCGTACCTGTCGCAACGTATCGCGGATATTGTCTTCGGTCAGGCGACCGCGACCACGCAGGGAATTGACGGCGCTGCCCAGGCGCTCACTGAGACTATCGAACATATATCGAACAGACTA
>JAOTXR010000403.1 GCA_029862285.1 Gammaproteobacteria bacterium | reverse complement strand
GCAGGTCAAAGTCGCAGAGCGATCGCTGGCGGTGCAACGACAAGCGCTCGACGATCTTGAGATTCGCGCGCCGTTTACCGGTGTCGTGATTTCAAAGAACGCGCAACCCGGCGAGATGATCTCGCCGATCTCTGCCGGCGGCGGGTTTACCCGCACCGGGATTGGCACAATAGTGGATATGGATTCACGCGAGATAGAAGTCGATGTCAACGAGGCCTACATAAACAGGGTTTCGGCAGGGCAGCGTGTCGTGGCTACATTGGACGCTTATAATGACTGGGACATTCCGGCCAGCGTGATCAATATAGTGCCGACGGCAGACCGGCAGCGCGCTACGGTCAAAGTCCGCATAGCATTCGATCAGCTCGATACACGGATCCTGCCGGATATGGGGGTCAAGGTACGATTTCTGGATGACGACGCCGTGGTCGAGCGTGACGGCCCCGACGTGCTCGCGATAGTCCCCAGCGTGGCGGTACGTTCGGAAAACGAAACCGACTATGTGTGGTTGGTACGCAATGGTGAGCTGGAACGTCGTGCAGTTTCAACCTCCGGACGTAGCGGCAAGAACACAGAGATCATTGCCGGTATCGTTCCGGGCGATCGCGTTGTCACTGCGGCGCGTGTTGAACTGGTTGACGGCGACAAGGTGGACGACTTATGAGTGAAAATCTGGTGCAGGTCAGAAGCCTGACCAAGGAGTACAAACGTGGCGCAGAGCGGCTCGTCGTGCTCGATAAACTCGACCTCGATGTCAGGAAGGGCGATTTTGTTGCGCTGATGGGCCCGTCGGGTTCCGGAAAGACCACGTTGTTGAACCTGATTGGCGGGATCGACCGGCCCAACAGTGGCAGCGTGGAGGTTAGCGGCCAGCGCATCGACCAACTCAGCGACCGGGCACTGGCGCACTGGCGCGCGCGGCACGTGGGCTTCATTTTCCAGATGTTCAACCTGTTGCCGGTGCTCTCGGCCGAACGCAACGTGGAATTGCCATTGTTGTTGACCAATATGGGTGGAGCCGAGCGGCGCAAGCGTGCCCGAACGGCGCTCTCCCTGGTCGGGCTGGCGGATCGGGTGTCACACAAACCGGCGCAATTATCTGGCGGCCAGGAGCAGCGCGTGGGTATTGCCAGGGCGATTGTTACCGATCCGGAGCTGTTGTTGTGCGACGAACCGACCGGCGATCTGGATCGCAAGGCTGGTGACGAAATTCTCGAGTTGCTGGTGGCCCTGAACGACAGTCAGGGCAAAACCATAATCATGGTGACCCATGATCCGCACGCCGCCGAGCGGGCGAAGCGAACGGTACATCTCGACAAGGGACGGCTCGAAATGGTGGCGGCGGCGTGAAATTCCTGCGGCTTATTCGCTCGAGCCTGTTTCGCAAAAAGACGCGTACGTTCCTGACCGTGGGTTCGATCATGATCGCGTTTTTGATGTTTGGCCTGTTGTCGGCAGTGGAAAAGGCGTTTACAGCTGGCGTGGACATCGCCGGTGCAGACCGGCTCGTGACTATACACAAGGTCTCGCTGATCCAGTTGCTGCCGCGCTCCTACCTGCAGCGCATCCGCGCTGTCGAAGGCGTCAGTGAAGTCAGCCACGCCACCTGGCTCGGGGGTTATTACAAAGAACCACGCAATTTTATTCCTGCATTTCCGGTGGTGGCGGAGACTTATTTCGAGATTTATCCGGAAATGGAGATACCGCCGGATCAAATGCAGGCGTGGCTGGACGATCGTACCGGCATGGCCGCCGGTTATGTGGTCGCGGAAAAATACGGCTGGCAGATCGGCGACCGGATTCCCATCGGGTCGGAGATTTGGCGCCAGGCTGACGGCAGCGCTACCTGGGAAATGACACTACGCGCAATCTATCGCCCGAAAGACGACCTGGGTGATCCGACGGCTGTGATGATGCATTACGACTTTTTCAACGAGACCCTGCCCGAAGGTGGCGCCAGGGACATGGCCGGCTGGTACGTGATCAGAGTCGATGACCCCGATAAGGCGGCGGAGATCGCCGAGGAGATTGATAATCGTTTTGCCAATTCCTCGGCCGAGACCAAAACATCAACCGAAAAAGCCTTCGCCGCAGGATTTGCCAACCAGGTGGGCAATATTGGTGCGATAGTAACGGGTATCGTTACCGCAGTATTTTTTACCATGCTGCTGGTTACCGCCAATACCATGGGCCAGTCGGTGCGCGAACGGACCAACGAGCTCGCGGTGCTCAAGACGCTCGGTTTTACCAACACCCGGGTAACTGTGCTGGTATTGATCGAATCGCTCGTGATTACTGCGATTGGCGGGCTGCTCGGTCTGGGTCTGGCGTGGTTGGTGATTGAGGGCCTGGGCGATACGCTGCGGCAGTTCCTGCCGGTGTTTTACCTGCCGGGGCGAGACCTTGTGGTTGGCCTGGTGTTAATGACGCTGTTTGGTCTGGTTGCCGGAGCCTTTCCGGCTGGCCAGGCGCTGCGATTGCGTATCGCCGATGCGCTGAGAAAGGGCAGCTGATCGT
>JAOTXR010000048.1 GCA_029862285.1 Gammaproteobacteria bacterium | reverse complement strand
ACCCCCACGACCACCGAGCTGGACCAGGCGCTGGATCACATTCGCACCCGCTTCGGCGACGCCAGCATCCACCGCGGCAAAAAGGGACAGCCCACCTGATCGCCCGGCAATCAGGCGGACTGTCCCTTTCTGAGGGGCGAAGCCTTGGTGGTAGAATGTCAGACCCAGCCGTAGAGCATCTGGCCCATGTATACGCAGTTTTTCGGGCTGCGGGAAAAACCGTTCGCAATCACGCCGGACCCGCAGTACCTGTATCTCAGCAATCGCCATGGCGAGGCCCTGGCGCACCTGCTGTATGGCGTAACTGAAAGCGGCGGCTTCATCCAGTTGACCGGTGAGGTCGGCACCGGCAAAACACTACTTACCCGAAGCCTGCTCGACCGGCTGCCCGACGATATCGACCTGGCGGTCGTGCTCAACCCCAGGCTGTCTGCGCAGGAGTTTCTGGAGACAATTTTCGATGAACTGCACCTGGACCGGCCCGACGATCCGAGCATCAAGGATCTGGTCGATAGCCTCAACAAACACTTGCTCGAGGCACATGTCTCAGGCAGACACACCGTACTGCTCGTCGACGAAGCACAGAATCTCGATGCTGACGTGCTCGAGCAACTGCGGCTGCTAACCAACCTCGAGACTGCAAAACAGAAATTGCTACAGATTATTCTGGTCGGTCAGCCGGAGTTGCGTCAGACCCTGGCCCGCAACGACCTGCGTCAGCTGGCACAACGCATTACCGGGCGTTATCACCTTACTAACCTCAGCGCCACCGAAACAAAAGCGTATGTACGCCATCGTCTCGAGGTAGCCGGCGCAAGACGGCCGATCTTCAGCAAGCTGGCACTTACCGAGGTACATCGCGCTTCCGGAGGTGTGCCCAGGTTAATCAACGTAATCTGCGATCGGGCCCTGCTCGGAGCGTATACCAAAGAGAAGCCGGAGATTTCGCGCCAACTCGTTCGCGAAGCAGCGGCAGAAATCAGTGGCCGCGAAAAACCCGGGCGGATCGCCGGCTGGCTGCCCGAAATTGGTATCGCTGCTGCCGTGCTGGCACTCATCATCGCCGCGATTAGCTGGCTGTGGCCGGCCGGACCGCAGCTACCCGATCTGCAGGTTGCTACATCGAAATCAATCCAAGGGATGCGCGGGCTGACCGGCACTCTATCTCTTGAGGATGCAACGGAGCCGCTGCAAGGTCTCCGCCTGTCGCGAAGTTTGCAACTTGCTTCGGCACCGATCGCCACGGCCAATGCCGCGGCCACCGACACAGACCCGCGATCTGAGTTACCACTAACCGAACTGCTCACTTCGGCGGGAAATTTGACCGGCACCGACGCGGCCATGCGCGCATTACTGCGCTTGTGGAGTGTAAATCTCGACAGCAGGCATGGATCACCCTGTGAGCAGGTTCGGGCAAAGAACCTGAAGTGCGAATTCCAGGTCGGGTCCTGGAAACTACTGCAGCAACTCGATCGCCCTGCGATCCTGTCTCTCGTCGCGCCGGGTGGCGAAACCCATCAGGTCGTCATTGCCGGTATCGGCAACGATACTGCCCAATTTTTGCTCGGAAATAACAGTTATGCTGTCCCGACCGAGCAGGTGAGAGAACTGTGGTTTGGCGAATACCTGCTGGTCTGGCGCCCGAACCCGATCGCCAACAGTCTTATGGTTCCAGGCATCCGTAGTGACGGCGTGCGCTGGTTACGACAACAACTGGAAGCCCTGCAGGGCGGGCCGACGAACAACTCAAACTACTACGACCAGACGCTTGCCGAACGCGTGCGACAGTTTCAACGCCAGAGCCGTCTCGCCGTAGACGGCATGGCTGGTGTGCATACGCTGATTGCGCTCAACAATGTTAACGGCAGCGACGAACCGCGACTAAGGACGCGCAACTGATGTCGTTTATCCTCGATGCCCTGCGCAGAGCTGAGGTCTTACGTGGCAACCAACCGCGTCAGATTACGCACGAGACCGTCCTGGACGAAATCGCTGAACCTGCAGCATCGACACCACCGCTCAGGCTTATAACCGTGTTGCTTATAAGTTCGATCGTGATCGCAATGTTTGTGATCAGGTTGATGGGCAATAACGCGATACCGGAGCTGGACAAGCCAATAGCCGGCGTGAAGCGGATGTCGCAAGTTCCGCCCTTGCCTGGCGTCGCATCGGACACACCGCTGGCGGAAGTTGTCACCCCGGGCAACCGCGAAATACGACCACTCAAGAACGAGGCGGTGCCCGTGCAGTCAATACAACCGGACACACCCGCTGGAGTTCCGTCGGGCAAGGTTTCTGTATCCCGGGAACCACTGAGTGCTGGAGAAACACCATCACGCATGCTAACCAACCTGCCGGAAGCACCGGCAGAGCAGTTTCCTGCTTACCAAGATCTGGTGTTGAGTGGACGGGCACAGTTGCCCGTTTTTCACCTGGATATACATGTTTATGCGCCGGCAGCCGAACGCCGTTTTGTTTTCGTCAATAACCGCAAGTACCGGGAAGGCAATCGCCTTGACGAGGGTGGCACCGTAGAAAAAATCACGCCTGCTGGCGTAATTCTGAATCACCGCGGTCATCGCTTCGAGTTGCTGCCCGACTGATCGGGACTGTCTGTTATCCAGTCATGACAGCTACCGCCGAAACAGCCGACGTACGACCATCAGCAATCACCTACCTGGATGGGTCGAGGCTTACCCGCGCACTGCGTGCCGGTATCGGTAACGTACTTGCCGACCAGGAGCGTCTGAACAAAATTAATGTCTATCCCGTTCCTGACGGTGATACGGGCACCAATCTCGCCCTGACGCTGCACTCCATCCTGGCAGTCATTGCCAGTGACGTTCCGAATCATGCCGGCCAGTTACTGATTCGCGTTGCAGATGCAGCACTCGATGGCGCACGCGGCAACTCTGGCGCGATTCTCGCTCAGTTTCTGCAAGGTATGGCCGATCATGCAGAAAAAATGCCACGTCTGGACGCAGCGGAGTTAGCCGCCGCCAGTACCTGTGGGTCCATATATGCCCGTGAAGCGATGAGTGAACCGGTCGAGGGTACGATATTGACAGTACTGGACGATTTTTCCAGAACTATGGAAGAGGAAGTCGCTGCTGGTACACAGGACCTGTACGAGATTTTCGCCGCCGCACTGGACAGCGCCCGGAAATCACTTGCCAATACGCCCAATTTGCTGGACGCACTGAGCAAAGCCGGTGTTGTCGACGCCGGTGCGGCTGGATTTGTTGACCTGCTCGACGGTATCGACGTGCTTCTGCGTGACGGCATTGAAAACCCAATCGGCGACTTCTCTCCTGCCGTGAACGAATTCGTCGGTGAGATGGCAGCAGGCGACGAGATCGACCTGAAATACCGCTATTGCACCGAGTGCCTGGTAACCAGTCACGCCATAGACCGGCGCAAACTGCGTGAGGACATTACCGCTTTGGGCGACAGTCTCGTCATCGCCGGTAGTCATGCCAAAATGCGGGTACATATACATACCAACAAACCAGAAAGACTGTTTCAGCTTGCGACCCGACATGGCGACGTCAGTGGAGAAAAGGCAGACGACATGCAGCGCCAGCAACACCTGGCTCATGCAAAAAGACGCGGCGTGGTTGTCACCACGGACACTGCCGGAGACGTACCAGATGATGAGCTGGAAAGACTGAACATCTACCTCACGCCGGTGCGCCTGCACTTTGGCGAACAAAGCTATCTGGACCGGGTCACCATTACGGCAGAACAGTTCTACGACAAACTACGTAACGAGTCGGTGCCGGTAACAACTTCACAACCGGCACCGGGTGACTTTCGCCGGCAATTCGAGTTTCTCAACTCACATTACGACGATGTGGTTTCGATCCATGTAACAGGCCGCGCCAGTGGCACCTGGCAGGCGGCGCAAAACGTTGCCAGTTCAATGGATGATGCCGCAAAGATACATGTCATCGACTCGCGCACGGCTTCGTTGGGACAGGGTCTGCTGGTGATCGATGCGGCCGAGGCGGCAAACAGCGGCTTATCGGGTATCCAGGTAGCTGAACGCGTCGAGCAGATGAAGCGGCGCACACAAACCTACTGCGTGTTGCGCGATCTCAGCTATGGCGTACGTGGTGGGCGCATCTCGGCCCGGGTAAAGAAAATTGCCGATCTCTTTCACCTGACACCGGTGCTGGGCCTGCGTGATGGCCTGGTCAAGCCGGTGGGCGTTTTCTTTGGACGCCAGCATATCGTGGAAAAGTTTGCCCGTTTTGTTGCGCGTCGCATCGACCGCGATAAGTCCTACCGCCTGGGCATTGGTCACGCCGACTGTGAGTCCGATGCGCGCGAGTTAATGGACCGGTTAATTCAGGCTGTTCCCAACCGGCACCAGACTGTTTTCACGCGCGTTGGCACGGCGTTGGGTGTGCATGCAGGCCCTGAGGGGCTTGTGGTCGCTATTCAGGAGTATTTGCCGCTGGGCTAATTATTGCATTGGCCGGGCGGGCCGGTCAGGCTTCCTGGTGCGACGCTATCAGCGTACTATTTACGACTCGCGGCATGATGCGCCGATCCATCGTCGATATCAGTCTGTCGAGTGCCCCGCCTTCCTCGGCTGCCAGCAACGTCCGGCCATCATCCCAGGCGATTCGCAATTCGCCCTCCGTCGTCGGTATGGGCCGTTCGACAACCAGCGTCGCAACACTCGCATCCTTGCGTTTCCATTCGCGCCGCAGGCCACCGGCCGCTGGCATTAGTTCCAGGCGAGCGGCCTGCAAATCCGTGACCGCATCGACCAGCGCCATCCAGACGGTATCGAAGTCTTCAGCCTTGGCTGTCTTTTTGCTGAAGTTGCGATGCGTTTGCCGAAGTACCAGATTGCGCTCGCGTCGCTCGGCCAGATGGGTGCGGTCCCAGACGAAGACTCCCAGACGATGCACAAAAGCGACGATCGCCAAAATTGCGGCACCAAACAGAGTGGCACTGAGAATGCCGTTGGTAAGCGTTACGGTCAAAGCGAACAGTGCGAAGACTGCCGAAATGGAGTAGAGAAAAAGAACCGCTGAACGGTGGCTAAGGCCCATATCCAGCAGCTTGTGGTGAATGTGTTCACGGTCGCCCTGAAACGGGTGCTGGCCACGCGTTAACCGGCGAGTAAACGCAAGGAGCGTATCAAGGATTGGCAACCCCAAA
This sequence comes from Gammaproteobacteria bacterium, assembly GCA_029862285.1. Taxonomy (GTDB): domain Bacteria; phylum Pseudomonadota; class Gammaproteobacteria; order Steroidobacterales; family JABDKV01; genus JABDJB01. Next base: position 4,221 of record JAOTXR010000048.1, on the reverse strand, counting down.
GCCAGAACCGGCGTGAGCAGGGCGACTGTTGCTGCGCCCTTGGTACTCGTTTGCAGCGAGGTAATGGCAATGACATAGCCGAGAAACAAGCTCCCGGTATCGCCCATGAATATGGTCGCCGGATTGAAATTAAATACCAGAAATCCCAGTACTGCCCCTGCGAGCGCCGCCATGAACAACATCATCAGCAAATTGCCATTCGCGAATGCGACCGCAAATATTGTCGCCGCAGCAAAAACGGCAATGCCTCCAGCGAGTCCGTCGAGGCCATCGATCAGATTCAATGCATTGATCAGACCAACGATCCAAATTATCGTCAGTGGAAAACCATATATGCCCAGGTTCAATACGGCGTCGAAAGGCAGTGATACGGCATCGATGCGAAAACCAACGCCATACAGCAGGATGGCAACGGTCGTCTGGATCGAAAACTTCTCCATTGCGCCCGCACCAACCAAATCGTCATAAATTCCCAGCAATACGATTGGCACGCCACCCAGCAAGAGGGCCACAGCCATATCCGATGTACCGGTAAACAGCGAACCGGTACCGCTGTTAACGAAAAACAGACCGACCAATGGCACGTAGAAGGCGATAACGATGGCAACACCGCCAACACGGGGTACGGAACCGTTGTGTATTTTGCGGAAACTGGTATTTGGTTCTTCGACAGTACCCAATCGCGTAGCGGTATCACGAACCAACGGCGTCAGCACGAGCGCGCATGCCAATGCCAGCAGAAACGCTGTCAATATCGCAATCATGATGTTAGCTGCTCAAACAGCTTGATATAACGTCCTGTAGCCTGTCGGCGATCGTGCCGGTCGATCGCTGCCAGGCGTGCCTTCTTTCCCATCTCGGCGGCACGAGCACGACCAAGATACAGCTCGCGCACCGCGTTCGCAATTGCCTTTGCTGACTCCGGTTCCACGACTATTCCAGCCCGTTCTTCCCTGAGTACGCGCGCCACCTCGCAGTCTGGCGGCACCGCTGCGACTGCCGGCCGCCCACTTGCGAGGATGCCGTACAGCTTGGACGGAACGACGAGTCCCGATGCTGAACGGCGTTGTAATATCAAGGCCACATCCGCTGCTGACAACGACTCGTTCAGGCCTTCTTTAGGCTGGTACGGCAGGAACATGACATTCTTTAGGCCACGCTTCTCTACGGCGTTGGCCACAGTGGCCTTGGCCGGCCCGCTGCCGACGATCAGCAGTACCAGGTCTTCCAGATCGGCGAGCGCCGCCGCGACTTCGGGCAGCAACTCCACACCGTGAACCCGGCCGAGATTTCCCGAATACATCACGACGAAACGACCCGCCAGGCCATGTTGTTGCCGGAACCTATTATCTTCTGGTGCGACGGGAACCACCTTCTTTGTGTCAGTCCAATTCGACACGATGCTGATGTTGTTCAGGTCGCGGTCGCTACTTAGTATTCTTGCCTTCATATCCTGCGACAACACAGTCAGCAGGTCAGCGCGATGGCGTAAGCGAGATTCAATTCGTTTGCTCAGGCCGGTGACGACGCCATCGCCGAGTACTCCCATTTCCTGGCCCAACTCGGGATAAACGTCCTGCAGGTTGTAGACAAAGCGCCGGCCGGGAAGAAGCGAGTGCGTGGACGCGAGCAAACCGGCAAGCAGTGGCGGCGTGGATTGAGCAAAAACTATATCGATCTTGCGTATGAAAGCCGAGCGCAGTGCCGCTGCTGCAAAGTATCCCGCAAATGGCAGTAGCCTCGACCAGATCCCGCGCCGACCGGCACGCGGTACACCCAGCCAGTGAATCTCCACACCGTTGCGAAGCTCGCGTTCCAGGATTTTGTAGGAGCTGTGTGTGTCGTCTGTGTAACTTGGACGCGACGCCATGACTATTGCCTCGTGTCCGGCCGCTACCAGATCCTCGGCCAGCTCCGCGACAAGTTGCCCGGTTGCGGCAACATCGGGCGGGTAATGCGGTGACAGGAACAACACCCGCAACTTGGACTCTGTTCTTTTCACCGGTGGGGAGCACCGCAGATCATCGTTTGCAGAGGGGGACACGACCCGTAATCCGGACCGCCGGGCCCGCTTACGCGCCGCCAAGTCTATAGGAAATGCGGTTTCGACGGACCTCATGGTCTGGTGTCGCCCGCCTGAAGGACGGCGCTTTATCCGTTGCACGAATTCCGTTCCGCTCATTATTAGATTCTTCAACCAGAACCGGTCCCGCCGGGCGCCAAAGGTCATACCCTAGCCGCCGGACCGGGCCGAGACTGTGATCCGTGTCACATGGCGCCCGGTACCCTTATTCGCAGGACTTTTGGCCTGCACGAGCCGGGATTCGCTACATATCCGGTCACATTCTCAAAGCCAATACCGGATATGGGCAATGGCGTGTATCCTATGGCGCCTGTTTCGTCCCCTTTGCAGGAAATACTATGTATACAGCTCGATTTGGGTGTCTCGCCCTGGCCATCATGATCGCCGGCTGCGAAGCTCGCCAGCACACCCCCCAACCGGACCCTGCACCGGCCACCAGGTCAGGGATCGAAGCGATCGACGCCGATTCCTATCGCGACCGGGTCCGGAAACTCGCATCCGACGAATTCGAAGGACGGGCGCCATTCACCGACGGCGAAACCAAAACAATTGAATTCCTGCGGGAGGAGTTTCAAAAAGCCGGTCTGGTTCCGGGCAATGGCGATAGCTGGTATCAAAAAGTTCCGCTGGTCGAGATCACCTCAGAGTCTGCGTCGCTCACATTAACGGGTCATTCGAATCTCGAACCACCCCTCGGCGAAGACGCCATTATCTGGACCAAACGCGTGACTGACGCAGTAAAGCTTAGCGACAGCGAGCTGGTGTTCGTTGGCTATGGCATCGTCGCGCCCGAATACGATTGGGACGACTACGAGGGTATCGACGTAAACGGCAAGACTGTCGTGATGCTGGTTAATGATCCCGGCTACGCAACTCAGGATGCCAACCTGTTCCATGGCAATGCAATGACTTACTACGGTCGCTGGACCTATAAGTACGAGGAAGCGGCCCGTCAGGGTGCGGCAGGCGCAATCGTAATACATGAAGTGCAACCAGCAGGGTATCCATGGGAAGTCGTCAGTAGTGGCTGGACCGGTCCGCAGTTCGATCTGGTAACGGCCGACAAGAATTTCTCGCGACCGGTAATTGAAGGATGGATCAATACCACGACTGCTGCGGAAATCTTTGCTGCAGCAGGCATAACGCTTGAGGATGCGCGGCGCGCCGCACTGCACAGCGACTTTGAGGCCAAAGTATTGCCGTGGAAAGTATCCGGAGAAATAAAAAACTCGATACGCGAATCATCGTCCTATAACGTGCTCGGTCTGTTACCAGGCTCTGATCTTGCAGACGAATATATCGTCTACATGGCGCACTGGGATCACATGGGGCGTGACGAGTCACTGGAAGGAGATCAGATTTTCAATGGGGCCGTGGACAATGCGACCGGCACGACCGCCCTGCTCGAACTGGCAGAAGCATTTGCCAGCGTCGAACCGCCTGTACGCCGTTCGGTTTTATTTGTCGCAGTAACTGCCGAAGAATCAGGCTTGCTCGGGTCGCGTTATTACGGCACCAACCCGGTTTATCCGCTTGCCAATACGGTTGCAGGCGTCAATATGGATGGCCTTAACGTTCATGGGCGGACGCGCGACGTCGCGGTCGTGGGCTTCGGCAGCTCCGAACTGGAACAGTACCTCAGCCGGGCGGCACGCAGCCAGGACCGGGTGATAGTCGCAGAACCGACTCCGGAAAAAGGTTTCTTCTATCGCTCGGATCATTTCAATCTGGCGAAGCAGGGCGTTCCGGTACTTTACGCCGAAAGTGGATTCGACTACCGCGAGGGCGGCACCAGACGCGGTACTGAGCTGGCACGCGACTGGATAGAAAATCGCTATCATAAAGTCGGCGATGAATACCGCGAGGACTGGGATATGTCCGGTGCGATTGAAGACATCCGGCTCTATTTCATGATCGGTCACGAACTTGCGGCGAGCGATGCCTGGCCCGAGTGGTATAGCACCAGTGAATTCAAGAATATCCGTGAGGCGATGCTCGAGACGGCGGGATCCCGCTGAACTAGTGTGGCACGACGGGTGTCTCAAGCTAAAAGTACTGGGTAACCGGAATGATCAGGATATTGCTCTCGCTGGTTGCCGCATTGACCGCAGTCTCGGCAGCAGCAGCCGATTTCGGTA
>JAOTXR010000088.1 GCA_029862285.1 Gammaproteobacteria bacterium | reverse complement strand
GGATGCCTGAGCCACAGCCATAGTCGAGTACTGTGCGGTCCCGAACTTCCGCATGGGCCAGCCATTCAAGACACAGTGCCGTGGTTGCATGGCGTCCGGTGCCAAAGGCAAGCCCCGGATCCAGGCGCACGGCGTACTGCGTGTCGGGTGATGGCTGGTTGGTAGGGCAGATCCATAGCCGGTTGCCGAAACAAACCGGTTCGGCGTCGTCCAGCCAGACACGTTCCCAGTCGCGATCCTCGAGCTGTTCCCATTCCGCTTCGATGCCGGGGATGGTCAGGGCGCTGCTGACGGCCGCCCGGTCGCTGTTTTCCGGAAACAATGCGATCAGACGCACGCGTGACCACATTGGGGTTTCGCCCGGTCCCGGCTCCAGCAGAGGTTCGTCGCCGGCATCCTCAAGGCTCACGGACAGCGCGCCCATTTCCATTGCGGACTGCTCGAGGCGGTGGCTGTCGTCGGAGCTAACTTCAAGGACCAGTTTTTGCCACGCCATCTGCAGTCTCGCCGGATTCACAGCCCCAGCCGTTTCTCCAGGTAATGAATTTCCGTTGCACCTTCGAGGAAGCGTTGATCGTTACACAGATCCTGCAGTAACGGCACATTGGTATGGATACCCTCGATGACGACCTCATCGAGTGTGTTGCGCATGCGCGCGAGCGCCAGTTCCCGGGTTTCCGCAAATGTGATGAGTTTCGCGATCAGCGAATCGTAGTACGGCGGTACTGTGTAGCCGGAATACAGATGCGAATCCACCCGCACACCGGGTCCACCTGGCGGATGCCATTGCGTGACCGTGCCCGGTGCCGGAATAAATTTTTCCGGGTCCTCGGCGTTTACCCGACATTCGATTGCATGACCGCGTAATTCAATGTCTTCCTGTTTCCAGGGCAGGGGCTCTCCCGCCGCGATCTGCAGCTGCGCGCGAACCAGATCAATGCCGGTTACCATTTCGGTCACGGGATGTTCAACCTGCACGCGGGTGTTCATTTCGATGAAGAAAAAACCGCCATTTTCGTAAAGGAATTCCATCGTCCCGGCCCCGCGGTAACCGATTTCCCGGCAGGCGTCGGCGCAGATTTTACCCAGCTCCTGGCGTTGACTTTGTGAGATGTCCGGCGCCGGCGATTCTTCGATGACTTTCTGATGACGCCGCTGCATCGAGCAATCCCGCTCGCCGAGATGAATCACATTGCCATGGTGATCCGCCAAAACCTGGAACTCGATATGCCGCGGACCCTCGAGATATTTTTCCATGTACAGCGTTGCGTTGCCAAAAGCGGCATCGGCTTCCTGGCGGGTCAGTGCGATCGCGTCCTGCAACGATGCTTCTTTGTGGATGACTCGCATGCCGCGGCCGCCGCCACCGCCCGCCGCTTTGACTATTACCGGAAAGCCGATGTCTCGGGCCATTGCCAGATTCTCGTCCGGGTCGCGGCCGATTGCGCCATCGGAGCCCGGCACGCAGGGCACGCCGACCCGGCGCATTGCTTCTTTGGCCGATATCTTGTCGCCCATCAGCCGGATGGTTTCCGGTTTTGGTCCTATGAAAACAAAGCCGCTCTGTTCTACGCTCTCGGCGAAGTCGGCATTTTCGGCCAGGAAACCATAGCCGGGATGTATGGCGTTTGCATCGGTGACTTCGGCGGCGCTTATGATCGCCGGCATATTGAGATAGCTGGCTGAGGAAGGTGGCGGCCCGATGCACACTGTTTCATCGGCCAGCAGCACGTGCGATTGTTGCCGGTCGGCAGTCGAATGCGCTGCAACGGTACTAATGCCCAGCTCGCGGCAGGCACGCAGGATACGCAGCGCGATTTCGCCGCGATTGGCGATCAGCACTTTTTTCAGTTTTGCCATTATTCGATTACGAACAGCGGTTGTGCGTACTCTACCGGCTCACCGTTGCGGGCCAGTATGGCGGTGATGCGGCCAGCCCTGTCGGCCTCGATCTGGTTGAGCATCTTCATTGCTTCAATTATGCAAAGCGTCTGCCCCACGCTAACGTTGACGCCGATATCGACGAACGAGTCGGAACCCGGAGACGGGCCCGCATAAAAGGTGCCAACCATCGGCGCCTTGACTGTTTGTGCATCGGTTTCGACAGTCGGTTGCGCAGCCGGTGCAACGGCGGCTGGTTCAGGCTCAGACAGGGGAACGGGGCCAATCGGTGGTGCGGTGATGCCTGACTTGGAAGACGCGTCGGTATCGCTCACCGGGTAACGGCTTATACGTACCGCTTCCTCCCCTTCGGTAATTTCCAGTTCATTGATACCCGACTCTTCGAGCAACTCAATTAGCTTTTTGACTTTGCGTATGTCCATAGCTCACTCGCTTGCAAGATGCTCTATTGCTGCCTGCATCGCGAGCTCATAACTAAACGCACCGAATCCGGCGATCGTGCCTACGGCGATGTCCCCAAGCAGCGAACGGTGGCGAAATGACTCACGAGCCTGAATGTTGCTGAGGTGGACTTCGACGAACGGCTGTTTCACGGCAAGCAAGGCGTCACGCAGCGCGACGCTGGTATGGGTAAACGCGCCCGGGTTGATGATGATGAACTTCGTCCCGTCGCCCGCGCTGGCCTGAATGCAGTCAATGATCTCGTGCTCTGCATTGCTCTGCAGCGATTTCAGCAGGTGTCCGGCTGCGCTCGCGGCATCCAGCATGTGTTTTTCGATTTCGTCGAGCGTCGTGTGGCCGTAGTTCTCGGGTTCGCGGCTGCCCAGCAGGTTCAGGTTAGGCCCGTTGAGGAGCAGTATCTTTGCCATTTCCGGCCCCTTTCCCAGATGATCGCCGCAAGTTTACCGCTTTTCACGGTAATTGGGGACAGATCAGTAACAGGGGACAGACCGCGGTCTGCCCCCTATTGCTGCAGCGTGGCGATGGCAGCGTCGAGTTCGTCGCGATTGAGTTCGCCGGGGTGGATCTCGATGACCCGGCCGGCATGGTCGGTAAACACGGTGAGCGGCAAACCGATGACGTCTGCGCCAAAAGCTTCCGCTGCTGCGATGGCTTCCTGCTCACCGACCAGAATCGGGTAATTGAAGTTATTTTGCGCGGCGAATTCCCGTACTGCGTCCGGATCATCCATGGCGATGCCGATGATCTGTATGTCGCGTGTCGCAAGCTCATCGCTGGCGTCGATCAGCATTGGAATCTCTCGCAGACAAGGCGGGCACCAGGTAGCCCAGAAATTGACGACCAGTGCCTTGCCGTCCCATTCGGTAATTGAGCGATCGTTGCCGGTGATGTCGGGTAATGAAAATACCGGGCGCATGCTGCCCACCACCTGCTGCCGCGCCGATGCATCGCCTTGATAAACTGCGCCGTTTGGTCTGGCCGCGTAAAACATGTATCCGGCCACGGCGGAACTGGCCAAAAGCGCGGTGAACAGAATCAGATTGCGGGTCGTCATTCTGCGGTGGCTGCTTGCACAATGGCCGCAAAGTCTTCGGGACCCATGTATCCCACTACGCGATAGTTCTTGCGCTCCAGACCGCTGCGGTCAAAAAATGCAATTGTCGGCGGGCCATAGATGCCAAAATGGTTGAGTAACGCGCGGTCCTGAGCATCGTTGGCTGTTACATCTGCCTGTAGCAGCACCGTGTTGCCAAGCGCATTCATTACCGCCGTGTTGTGGAAAGTGGTTTTTTCCATTTTCTTGCATTCCACGCACCAGTCGGCATAAAAATCGAGCATGGTGGTTTGCCCGGAAGCGCTGGCCAATTGTACCTGTTGCTCCAGGTCCGCCACGCTCTTGATCCGTTTGAATTCCAGTTTTGGCAGCATTTCGGCGGACGAGCCCAATGATGTGCCGTGCAGCGGCCGCCAGGGATCGGTGCCACCGGTTGCCGCGCCGACCACCAGCAGGACACCGTAGACGACGGCAAGAATTCCGCCGCCCTTGGCTAGCTTGTGCCGCGTGTCGGAGAGTTCCGGCAGCGGCGCAAACGCACCGAGGAAAATACCCGTCATCAGTACCAGTCCGGCCCACAGGAACATGGTGATGTGCTCGGGCAGAATGCGTGACAGCATCCATATCGCGATGCCCAGCATGAGTACACCAAAAGCGCCGCGGATTGCTGTCATCCAGGCGCCGGCTCGCGGTAACAGGTGTCCCGCAGAGGCGCCAAAAACCAGCAGCGGCGCACCCATGCCGAGACTCATCGTGAATAACGCCAGACCGCCACGCAATGGATCGCCACTTTGCCCCAGTACAATCAGCGCCGCTGCGAGGGGTGCGGCGACACAGGGACCTACGATTAATGCTGACAGTACTCCCATTACACCGACACCGAATAACGTCCCGCCACCTTGTTTGTTACTCATGTCACTGAGTTTGTTCTGCAGTGCTGCGGGAACCTTGAATTCGTAGACCCCGAACATCGCCAGTGCCAGCGCAACGAAGATCAAGCTGAATACGATGATTACCGCGGGTTGCTGGAAGATTGCCTGCAGGTTCTGACCCAGCGCTGCCGCTGCGACACCGGCAACGGTGTAGGTGACCGCCATAGCCAGCACATAGATTGCTGACAGAGTAAAGGCACGCCTTGTTGTGATGTCGGGGCCCTGTCCGACGATGATGCCGGAAAGTATTGGCACCATCGGAAAAACGCAGGGAGTAAATGCAAGCAGCAATCCCAGCCCGAAGAAACTCGCAGCAACGAGGCCCAGATTGCCACTGCGAATCAGCTCAGCCAGGCGATCCTGTTCTGCAACTGGTTCGTCGAGTACGAGCTCTGTTGGCGGCCTGGTGCTTGCGGCTGGCAGGATGACCAGGGTGTTGCGGGTCATCGGCGGATAACAAATGCCATCCTCGGCGCAGCCCTGGAAACCGATAGTCAGATCGAAATCGCCGCTCTGGGGTCCGGCCCGTGACATCGGGGCCGCCAGACTGACGTGGTTGTAATAGACTTCAGTGTCACCGAAAAACTCGTCAGTCTTCGGTACGCCCGGTGGCAGACGCAGGGTGCCGAACTGCACCAGATCGCTATCGGTGGTAAAGCCAAACTTGTCGCGATAGAGGTAATAGCCTTCCGCGATATCGAATTTCACCGACAACGTGTAATCATCGGACATTTCGGCGACGAAACGAAACGCTTCGTCAGGATGCAGGAACTGGCTGTCTGCGGTTTCTGGCCGGTCCTGCAACAGTGCCATCAGATCGACGCCGCCTGCGGTATCCTCCGTTGCGACCCGCACCGGCAGTGAGATTTCGGTTGTCCAGGTTTGCGGCGGATAGCAAAGCCCGATATCGGCGCAACCCTGTGAACGCAACTCGAGGGTCATTTGCGTCGGTGCGTCCCGGCTGCGGGTGTACGGCAGCACCACACGCAGCGAATCGCGATAGATTTCAGACTCGCCGAAAAACTGGTCCGTTTTTTTCTTGCCACGTGGCAGCTTTGCCTCGCCCAGTTCAATGCCGTCAGTGCGGCTGGCAAAACCAAACCGATGGCGGTACAGGTAATACCCCGGAAGCAGGCGCCAGTCGATACGCAGCTCGTCGGCGGCGGCGGTAACCGTGTACGTAAAGGCCTCGTCTGGCGGCACCAGGTCGTCCGCAGCCAAAGCCCAGCCGGGCAACAGCAGCAAAACGGCGATTAGTGTTCTCGGCATATCAGCGCGTGCTCTGTGCAACCCAGTCCAGGTAGCCGGACAGACCGGCATTCACAGGGACTGCGAGGATTTCGGGAAGTTCATACGGATGCAATTCTGCCAGCGTTTGCTCCAGGTCGGCATAGCGCGCTTTTGTGGTCTTGATCATCAGCAGTACTTCCTCATCGTGGGCCAGCTTCTCCTGCCAGCGGTAGGTCGATATCAATCCCGGCAACTGGCTGACGCAGGCGGCCAGCCGGCGTTCAACCAGCTCGCCGGCGAGCCGCCCGGCGGTGGACTGGTCCGGGCAGGTACAGAAAATAAGGAGCGTGTTTGCAGCACTCATATATACGAGGTGACGACCGGCAGATCGCGCAGCTTAGCGTCCGCCCGCGGGCGCTGCCATTGAAAAGGCTTGACTGTGGCCCAACCATGACTAGAATTAGCACTCCTTTCAGGGGAGTGCTAACAACAGGCACTCGAAGTTATATACTAACTTATTGAATTCGTAGGAGATTAGCAATGAAACTGCGTCCACTGCACGATCGTGTCATCGTTCGGCGCCTCGAAGAGGAGACCAAGTCTCCGGGCGGGATCGTCATTCCGGATACCGCAGCCGAGAAACCCAGCCGGGGCGAGATTATTGCCATTGGCAACGGCAAGGTGCTCGAAAATGGCGACGTGCGCCCACTGGCCCTGAAGAAGGGTGACAAGGTGTTGTTTGGCAAGTACAGCGGCACCGAAGTAAAGATCGAAGGCGAGGACATTCTCGTCATGCGTGAAGATGACGTAATGGCCGTCCTTGACGACTAAAGCCCTATTCAGGAGAGCAAGATAATGGCAGCTAAAGATTTGAGATTTGGAGACGACGCACGGCATCGTATGTTTTCCGGCGTCAACGCGCTGGCAAATGCTGTGCGTGTCACCCTCGGCCCCAAGGGCCGCAATGTTGTGCTCGACAAGAGCTTCGGCGCGCCGACAGTCACCAAAGACGGTGTCTCGGTAGCAAAGGAAGTTGAGCTCGAGGACAAGTTCGAGAACATGGGCGCGCAGATGGTTAAGGAAGTTGCTTCGCAGACTTCCGACGAAGCCGGTGACGGCACCACGACCGCGACCGTACTCGCACAGTCAATCCTGCGCGAAGGCCTCAAGGCCGTTGCTGCAGGCATGAACCCGATGGACCTGAAGCGTGGTGTGGAACAGGCGACACAAAAAGTCGTTGCTGGATTGCACGAACTTTCCAAGCCTTGTACTGACGACAAGTCGATTGCACAGGTTGGCACGATCTCGGCCAACTCTGATGAGGAAATCGGAAAGATCATTGCTGAGGCGATGGACAAAGTCGGGAAGGAAGGCGTTATAACTGTTGAAGACGGTTCCGCGCTGGAAAACGAACTCGATGTCGTCGAAGGCATGCAGTTCGATCGCGGCTACCTGTCGCCATACTTCATTAACAACCAGCAGAATCAGAATGTCGAGCTGGATGAGCCGTATATCCTCTTGCACGACAAGAAGATTTCGAACATCCGCGACATGCTGCCGTTGCTGGAAGCTGTTGCGCGTTCCGGCAAACCGTTGTTGGTAATCGCCGAAGACGTGGAAGGCGAAGCGCTGGCGACATTGGTGGTCAACAACATTCGTGGCATCGTCAAGGTTGCGGCGGTGAAGGCGCCTGGTTTTGGCGATCGTCGCAAGGCCATGTTGCAGGATATCGCTATCCTCACCGGTGGCACCGTGATCTCCGAAGAAGTTGGCCTGAGCCTCGAAAAAGCTTCACTGGAAGATCTCGGCAGTGCCAAGAAAGTCCAGCTGACCAAGGATGATTCAACAATCATCGACGGCGCCGGTCGGCACGATGAGATCAAGGGTCGGGTCGAGCAGATCAATGCCCAGATCGCCGACACCAGCTCTGATTACGATCGCGAAAAACTTCAGGAGCGTGTTGCAAAACTCGCCGGTGGCGTGGCCGTGATCAAAGTCGGTGCTGCAACCGAGATCGAGATGAAGGAAAAGAAAGCTCGCGTAGAAGACGCGTTGCACGCAACCCGCGCAGCCGTCGAAGAAGGCATCGTGCCCGGCGGTGGCGTTGCGTTGCTGCGGACACTCAA
>JAOTXR010000402.1 GCA_029862285.1 Gammaproteobacteria bacterium | reverse complement strand
TATGGAGGATCTGGCGCTGGATGCCGAACGCGTGCTGCGGGAGAACAGCATGTCGGTTGATGCCGACAAGAAAAGGCGCGGGCTGTTCCGCCGCGACAAGCGTGCTACGCCGGAACGTCCTGCCAGCTAGGCCAGGGCTGTCCGCATTTCAATTCGCGCCGCGCCGCTCTGCCGAATCAATAGCCTGAAGTTATCGGATAACGCCAGTCGCGTCCGAATCCGCGCCGACTAACACGGACGCCGGGTGGCGCCTGACGCCGTTTGTATTCGTTGCGTTTGACCATTTGCAGGACTCTTACGACGGTTTTCCTGTCGAAACCACGCGCCTCGATCTCATCAACAGAGCAGTCTTCTTCTATAAAAGCCTCAAGTATCGGATCGAGCACAGCGTATGGCGGCAGGGAGTCAGTATCTTTCTGGTCCGGTGCCAGCTCGGCTGACGGCGGCCGTGTAAGCACGCGTTCAGGTATGACTGGTGAGACTGTATTGCGATAGCGTGCCAACTCGTACACCAGCGTCTTACTACAGTCTTTGATTGGCGCAAAACCGCCGGCCATGTCGCCATAAAGTGTTGCGTAACCCACCGCCATTTCGCTCTTGTTACCGGTCGTCAGCACCATCCGTCCGGTCTTGTTCGATATCGCCATCAGAATGATGCCGCGACACCGGGCCTGGATATTTTCTTCGGTCGAATCCGCCGCAAGACCTGCGAACATCTCTGCGAGCGAACCCAAAGCCGCTTCAAACATCGGTTCAATGGAAATGCTGTGGTGCTCAGCACCCAGCAAATCAGCTTCCGCGCGGGCATCCTCGATACTCATGTCGGCCGTGTAGCGCGACGGCATCAATACCCCGCGCACGGCATCTGCCCCCAACGCATCACAGGCGATTGCCAGCGTCAGCGCAGAGTCGATTCCGCCGGAGATCCCGACAATAACGCCAGGAAAGCCGTTCTTGTGCACGTAATCACGAACACCCAGGACAATCGCATCGTAAACGCTCTCTGCCAGTGACTCGGTTTGACTCAGTGGCCCGCCAGGCGAAGTAAGTTGCCCGGTTTCGCGGTCGATCTCAACCAGGTAAATTCCCTCAACGCACGCCGGCGCACGCAATACGAAATTGCCGTTACTGTCGATCGCGGTAGAACTACCGTCGAATACCAGCTCGTCCTGACCGCCTACGTGATTCACATAGACAATCGGTAAGCCCGATTCGGCGACGCGCTCACGCATCACTTGTTCGCGGTGGTCCTGCTTGTCAATCGCATAGGGGGAAGCCGTCGGGTTCAGAACCAGCTTGGCACCGGCTGCCCGGGCGCCGCCAACCGGCCCCGGTTCCCAAATGTCTTCGCATATCGTCAGCGCTACCGGGCAACCATGCACCGGCAGGACACAGGTTCGCTGCCCGGGAGTGAAGTAGCGCTTTTCATCGAAAACGCCGTAATTGGGCAGAATCTGTTTGCGGTACGTAGTGATGACTTCGCCATCTCGTATCAATGCGATGGTGTTGTAGATCGTGTCGTCGAATTCCGGGTAGCCGATGAGTACCGTTATCCCGGTAATTTCCTGCCGCACCCGATCAAAGGAATTTTCGACGCGATTGCGCAAACCGGAATGAAACAACAGGTCCTCGGGAGGATAGCCAGTCAGCGTGAGCTCCGGAAAGACGATTAAATCGGCATGCAATTCGTCGCGGGCTTTTGCGCTGGCTGCAAGAACTCGCGAGGCGTTACCATCCATATCGCCGACGGTGAAGTTCAGCTGTGCCAGCGCGACTTTAATGGTGCCGGACATTGAATCAATGACCGGACGCGCTACTCACGACGGCATCCATTAGCCACCCAGGCGTGACTTGATGGCACTGCCCAAATCCGCTGGCGAACGCACGGTAGTAACGCCGGCTGCTTCCAACGCTCTGAATTTTTCCGTGGCTGTACCCTTACCGCCCGAGACTATCGCACCTGCGTGACCCATGCGCTTGCCTGGCGGTGCCGTAACGCCGGCTATGTATGCCACTACCGGTTTGTTGACGTTGGCTCGAATGTAATCCGCAGCCGCCTCCTCGTCGCTACCACCAATCTCACCGACCATAACGATGCCGGAAGTCTGTTCGTCTTGCTCGAACAATTCCAGACAATCGATAAAGTCCATACCACGCACTGCATCGCCGCCGATGCCGATGCACGTCGATTGACCAAGATCGTTGCAGGTCGTTTGGTAGACAGCCTCATAAGTCAGTGTGCCGGAACGCGAGATGACCCCTACACAGCCGGGTTTGTGAATGAACCCCGGCATGATGCCGATCTTGCACTCTCCGGGGGTGATGATTCCCGGGCAATTCGGTCCTATTAGCCGGCAGTCGCGGTCCGCCATTACCGCCTTGACCCGAATCATGTCTTGCACTGGGACGCCTTCAGTAATGCAAACCACCAGCTCCATTTCTGCATCGACGGCTTCAACTATTGCGTCTGCGGCGAACGGCGCAGGCACATAAATCATACTCACTTTGGCGCCGGTCTCAGCAGCAGCCTCGCT
>JAOTXR010000047.1 GCA_029862285.1 Gammaproteobacteria bacterium | reverse complement strand
AGTCTGAATTTCGAATTTCGAAACAAGGGACTGCAGGGCATCGAGGAGCCGCGTGCGTTGTGGAAACGGGCAATTGCTTCAATTAACGGCAACATGGGTGAACAGCTGGGGCAGCTCTATGTTGAAAAGCACTTCAGCCCGCAAGCCAAGGAACGCATGATTGTCATGATCGATAATCTCATTGCTGCCTATGACCAGTCGATCCGTGATCTCGAGTGGATGAGCGACGATACCAAGCAGGAAGCGCTGAGAAAGTTATCGAAATTCACGCCAAAGATTGGTTATCCGGAGAAGTGGCGCAACTACGACGCGTTAACTGTGGTCGCAGGCGACCTGGTTGGCAACATCAAGCGCGCCCGGGCTTTTGAGTTCCGACGCAACGTGGAAAAACTCGATCAGCCGGTCGATAAGACCGAGTGGTTTATGACGCCACAAACAGTCAATGCTTACTACAATCCCTTTTGGAACGAAATTGTCTTCCCCGCGTCGATCCTGCAACCACCGTTTTTCGATGTGCACGCCGACGATGCGGCGAACTATGGCGCAATCGGTGCCGGAATTGGGCACGAGATTGGGCACGGTTTTGATGACCAGGGCCGCAAGTTCGATGGCGACGGCAATCTGCGCGACTGGTGGACCGAGGACGACAACTCACGCTTTGAAACCCGCAAGGAAATGCTGGTATCGCAGTACAACGGCTATGAAGTAATCGACGAGCTTACGATCAATGGTGAGTTCACCTCCGGTGAGAATATCGGTGACCTGGGTGGTCTCAGCATCGCACTCAAAGCCTATCACCTGTCGCTGGACGGGAAAGAGCCGCCGGTAATTGACGGGCTTACCGGCGATCAGCGTTTCTTTATCGGCTGGGCCCAGATCTGGCGCACCAAGACGCGTGACGAGGAAACCAAGCGCCTGCTGACCATCGACCCGCATTCGCCGCCCAAATTTCGCGCCAATGGTTCGGTGGTCAACATCCCGGCTTTCTACAAGGCCTTTGACGTGCAGGAAGGCGACGGTATGTACCTGCCGCCGGACCAGCGCGTCAAGATCTGGTAATTGCGATGATCAAGTACCTGTTGCTCGCGCCGGCCTTGCTGGTCGGCGCGAATGCTTTCGCGCACCAGCCGGATTTCGATACGCATTTCGTGGATCGCACGATGCGCGTGGACCTGTTCCATACCGGCGGGCCCGGAACCGAAGTAATTGCACTCGACCGTATCCTCTCGGATGGCCCCTGGCCAGGTAACCGGACCCAACTGATCGACGACACCAACCTGGGTAAGTATCTCCTCGAGATCGTCGACCCGAAAACCAACCGGGTCCTGTACTCGCGTGGCTTCGCGACGATTTACGGCGAATGGGAAACGACGGCCGAGTCCCGGACGATCAATCGGACATTTCACGAATCCCTGCGTTTCCCGTGGCCACGCGCGACGGCACAGGTCGTTTTGAAGAAGCGCGATGGAATGATGGGATTTTCCCAGTTATGGGCGCAACTGGTCGATCCAGATTCGCGTTTCGTCAACCCGGTCGACCTGAAACCTGTGGGTAAAGTCTGGACGCTATTTGAAAACGGTCCCCCGAGCCAAAAGGTCGATCTGCTGTTGATCGGCGAGGGTTACACGAAAGAGAACATGAAAAAATTCCGCCGTGATGCCCGCCGCCTGACGGATGCATTGTTTGAGACGGAGCCGTTCAAGTCACGCAAGAAAGATTTTAACGTCCGTGCGATCGAAGTACCCTCACAATCCAGCGGCGTGAGCCGCCCGCGCGCAGCTGACTTCAACCGCACCCCGGTGTCGCTGGAATACAATATCTTCGATTCGGAGCGTTATCTGCTGACCTACGATAACCGCGCGCTGCGAGACGTGGCTTCGGCGGCGCCCTACGATTTTATCGAGATACTGGTCAACGAAGAACAATACGGCGGTGGCGGTATCTTCAATTTTCAGGCTACAACCTCTGTCGATACTGCATTTGCAGAGTACGTTTTCATTCATGAATTCGGCCATCACTTCGCCGCACTGGCAGACGAGTACTACACATCGCCGGTTTCCTACAAAACTGGCGATGTGGATGTACACCCGGAGCCCTGGGAGCCGAACGTCACCGCCCTACACGATTCGGCGCAACTAAAATGGCGCGAACTGGTTGCCGGCGACACGCCACTGCCGACTAACTGGCCAAAGGAAGAATTTGATGAAAAAAGCCGTGCGTTCCAGGACCGACGCGCCAAGTTGCGCGCCGCCAATGCACCGGAACGCGAGTTGGACACCTTGTTTTATGAACAACGTGATGTGCTGACTGAGCTGCTCGGCAAACAACCGTATTCGGACACGGTCGGGGCGTTCGAGGGCGCCAGCTACGAGGCCACCGGTTTGTACCGGCCGGAAATGGACTGCATCATGTTTACGCGTGACGACGTCGGCTTTTGCCGAGTCTGCAGTGCGGCCATAGACCGTGTTATCGATCTTTACGCACACTGACCTGCCCCCGCTAACGGAGATACTCATGAGACCGGCTACGTGTCTTTTGCTCGGCCTGCTACTTGTCAGTTGTGCTGACGACCAGCCACCCGCGTTGGCGACATTACCGGCGCTTGGCGACCATGTGTCGGCAATGCGGAAGATCGAAGGTTTCCTGGACCTCTATTGGGATGCCGATGCCGGCAAACTGCTGCTGGCTGTTCCGGCTGTCAATGAGCCGTTTATCTATGTCAGCGGTCTGGCGCACGGGGTCGGCTCGAATGACCTGGGACTGGATCGTGGCCAGCTGGGCGACAGCAAACTGGTTTACTTTTTTCGTTCCGGACCAAAAGTGCTGCTCGTGGAAGACAATGTCAGCTATGTTGCCAGTTCGGACAATCCGGATGAGCGGCGCGCGGTCGAGCAGTCCTTTGCACGCTCGGTCCTGTGGGGTTTTGAGGCGGTTGCGGTCGAAGGCGCGACCGTGCTCGTCGACGCAACGGATTTCTTCCTGCGCGACGCCCATGATCTTGCGGCGACACTCAAAGCCGCCAATGAAGGTGATTACCAGGCTGATGCGACACGATCGGCAATCTATCTACCGCAAACGGCCGGGTTTCCCGACAACACGGAAATCGAAGCTGTCGTGACTTTCACCGGCCAGCCTGCCGGCAAAATATTATCGACGGTTACACCCGATGCGCGCTCTGTCACCGTGCACATGCACCACTCCTTTGTGCGTCTACCGCCGCCTGGTTATGAACCACTACCCTACGATCCACGTGCCGGCTATATCGATCCGGATACCTGGGGCATGGGCTTTTTGCGCGACTATGCAACACCCATAGGCGAGCCAATCGAAAGACCGCTGGCGTTTCGCCACCGGTTAAAAAAGAAAAAACCGAAAGCAAAGTTGAGTGCGGCAGTCGAACCGATCGTTTACTACGTCGACCGTGGAACACCGGAGCCGATTCGCTCGGCGCTGATGGAAGGTGCCGCCTGGTGGGCCGATGCGTTTGTGGCGGCCGGTTATAAAGACGCCTTCAAAATAGAACTGTTGCCCGAGGAAGCCAGTCCACTCGATGTACGTTACAACGTCATTCAATGGGTCCATCGTTCGACCCGTGGCTGGTCTTATGGCTGGTCCGTTGCCGATCCGCGCACCGGTGAAATTATCAAAGGGCATGTATCGCTGGGTTCGCTGCGTGTGCGACAGGATTACCTGCTGGCAGAAGGCCTGCTTGCGCCTTACGGCGACGAAAATATTCCACCCGAGCTACTGGAATTCGCGTTGGCCCGCATTCGCCAGCTGGCTGCCCATGAGGTGGGACACACACTGGGCCTGGGGCACAATTTTGCCGCCAGCACCGACCAGCGGGCATCGGTCATGGATTACCCACATCCACTGGTGCGCCTCGATGACGAAGATAACATCGATATCTCCTCGGCCTACGGTGTGGGCGTGGGCGCCTGGGATAAGCGTGCAATTCTCTACGGCTACCAGGACTTCCCGAAACAGACGGATATTGCACAGGAACGCGAAAGGATACTGCTGGAAACTTACGCATCCGGTCTGGATTTTGTTGCCGACGTACACTCGCGTGGCGATGCTCTTGCTCGCACTGCCGGTCCGGCACATCCATTGGGCAGTCTCTGGGACAATGGCGTTGATGCAGTTGCCGAATTGCGGCAGCTGATGCGCGTGCGCCGTCAGGTACTGGAGAATTTTTCGGAACGAAATATCCGCCTGGGCAGACCGATGGCAAGCATCGAAGAAGCACTGGTACCTATGTATCTGCTGCATCGGTACCAGGTCCAGGCAGCGGCGAAGTTCATCGGCGGCCGCTACTTCAGCTATGCCTTGCGTGGCGATGGCCTGACGCCGACCGCGCCCGTTCCCGGCGACAAACAACGTGATGCCGTGGCGGCGATACTGGAAACGCTGCACCCGCTCGCGTTGCGATTGGATCCCGCACTGATTGACCTGATCCCGCCACGGCCCCCCGGCCAGGGCCCGACGCGCGAGTTGTTTCCGCGTCAAACAGGTTATCTGTTCGATCCATTGGCGGCGGCAGCCACTGCCGCCGGTATGACTATCGACCAGCTACTCGATCCGACCCGCGGCGCACGCATGATAAATGCGAATATGGCCGATAATGCACAACCCGGTTTTGACGAACTGGTCGATGCACTACTCGATGCGACCTGGTATTCGGCAAGCACCGAACGCGATGCCGGTCTGCAACGCCTCGTCGAAACCAGTGTACTGCAGCGACTAATGGCACTCGCTGCCAATGCCGATGCCCAGCCGCAGGTTCGTGCTATTGCTTTCGATCGGCTCACCGATCTGCATGCCTGGATTCAGCGCCGCGAAGTCGCCGCCACCGATGGCTGGCGAGCCCACTATCGTTTTTCGGCGGATCAGGTCCAGCGTTTCATGGACGATCCGGCTGCCGTTGCGCCACTGCGCCCGGTACCGCCGCCACCGGGTTCGCCTATATAGCCTGCCCAGGGCGCCGTTTCACCACGTAATCGTTTGCCCGGTGCGTTATTATTCGAAGGTCTGCAGTCCCCGAGGATAGCCAATCGTGTCTGGCGCCAGCCTGTTTTTCGTCGTCTTCGCTGCCGCAATTCTATCCAGCGCGATTACGTGTGTGTCACTGTGGCTCTACTATCGCCGTGTGCTCGAACCGGCGCTGGAACGTTACATCGAGGAGGCCCTTGAAAAACTCAGCGAACAGGTCGGCGCCAAAGTGCGGGCCGGCGTGGTTGAAGGTGTCTCCGATGTGGCCGCGGGCGAATCGCTCAGGCGTACCACAGAAAAAGTCGCCTCGAGCGGTGCTGCGCTGGTGGACGAAGGACTGAATGTATTACTGGGCAAGCCCCGAAAAAAATAGAGATCGAACTTCAATGAGCAAGAAATGGCCGGTAGGCTATTTCCCGGTTATCCTCCCCGCTCAGCGTCGACACTGTCACTTGCGTATTCGCGCGAGACTCGCCTTCGGCCATAGTTCATCAGGACGGTAGTAGCGCTCAAAGGCCGGCGTCTCAGATGGCAAAACGACCCACGGTTGTTTCGACCGGGCAAAGATATGCACGTCGGGCGGTACTGCATCCGGATTATCCAGCGTACCGACCCGTATGAAGCTGATATCCGTGCCGCCACCGGCGTAGTGACTCCACAAGGCAATCCGGCACACGGGACATCGGAGAATCTGCTGGCCCTTACCGCTGTGCGTCGGGGTGTCGATAATTTCAGGCTCGCCTTCCAGCAACTCGACCTGGTCCGCCTCGATCAATGCATTTAGAGCAAATGACGCCCCGGTTTCACGTTGGCACCAACGACAGTGACAACAGTGTACGAACATCGGTTTGCTGCGCAGACGGTACCGCACGGCACGACAATCACAGCCGCCCTCAAGGAAATTGTTTGAATGACTCATTGCTCTCCGCCGGTAGGGCCTGCGGCAAGCATAGGGCGAACTAGTGGGTTACTTCAACCAATTCCGATAAACGCTGCAGTTTTTCACGCAGCTCTACCAGATCTATTGTTGCCGGCCCGGTCTCCTGAAAATCGGCCACCACCCAACGTACCTCGTGTTCGTCACAATAGCCCCACAATAACCGCCCGATACGCCACAGGTCGGTTTGCATGCCACAACTCGGGCAAGCACTCATCGGCCGGCTGGAATGAGCCGGAAATGGGATTACGTTGTCGGTCGAAAGCGGCATTCAGGCTCGCAAACACAATATGTGCCTGAATACTCAACTGCGTGTAGCGTTTCGGCTGTGATGCGTTTCTCACTTTCTCAGGCTGCCCAACACATCGAACGCCATTTGCTGACCAAACCGTCCCCTATTCACGCCGCGCGAGTGTCGCCCCTACCCCCTCCTCCCTCGCCGGGCGCGAGACGGCATGAATATTGAGACATCAGCACTGTCGCAGAACTGCTTAGTTTCGCTATCGAGGTCGCCGCGCACGGGCAGGCTAGGAAGGGTGTTGTTGATACTCGTCGAAATCAGGATGACGCATGCGGTGCCAATAAGTCGTACAGGTGTGCGGCCAGAGCGTAAACACGTGGCCGCGGGCATCCTGGTACCAACTATTGCAGCCACCGGTCCAAATCATCTTGCCCAGATCACGCTCTAGTTCGTTCTGGTATTTTGCAAAGGCCTCTGGCCGAGGTGCCATGCTTTGCCAGCCACGCTCACGCATCTGTTCGATACACTCGACAACATAGCGCGTCTGCGACTCGAGCATGAAAATCACGGAGTTATGACCGAGCCCGCTGTTCGGTCCCTGCAACATGAAGAAATTTGGAAACCCTGGCACGGCTATCGTGCGATGCGCCGTAATGCTCTCGCGCCATCGCTGGCTGAGCGATTCACCGCCCGGCCCGATAATCTGTGTGCCCCCAACAATATCGAAGACGTCGAATCCGGTCGCATAAACGATGATGTCGACCACCTGACGCGCGTCATCGGCAGTAACGATGGCATCCGGCTCTATGCGGACGATACCACGCGTAACCAATTCGACATTGTCACGCAACAGTGCTGGATAAAAATCGTCAGAACGGAGGATGCGTTTACAGCCGATTACGTAGTCGGGCGTAAGCCGGGCTCGCAGCGCGACATCAGGTATCTGGCGGCGCAAGTGGAACAAGCCCAGGTAACGTCCCAGCCGGTTGAATATGCTGTCACGCAGAAAAGACGGCCAGCGCAACTCGGCTATCCAGTACAACAACCAGCGATAAAGCCGGGCGGCACCGGGAATGTTGCTAAAGATCCATCTCGACAACTTCGAATAGGCGCGGTCACGTCGCGGTATGATCCAGTTTGGCGTGCGCTGATACAAGAACAGCTTATCTACCTGCGCGGCAATCGCAGGCACGATCTGAACAGCACTTGCCGCACTGCCGATTACAGCGACGCGTTTGCCGTTGAGATCGACATCGTGATCCCAGCGGGCAGAATGAAATGCTGCACCGGAAAAACTGTTGCGTCCCTCAATATCAGGCAGTTGTGGCAGATGCAGCCCACCCATGGCGCTGATCAGAATATCAGCGGTGTGGTGTGTCCCATCGGACAAGTGCAGATGCCAGCGGCCGTCGCGATATTCGCTGCACAGCACCTCGCTGTTCAGTCGAATGTGTTCCCGAATTGTGTACTTGTCGACACAGTGCTCGCAATACTCCTGGATTTCCCACCCCGGAGAGTAAGCGTGTGTCCAGTCCGGATTCAGCTCGAAAGAATAGGAATAGAGATGGGACGGTACATCGCAAGCGAGGCCTGGATAAGTGTTATCGCGCCACGTACCGCCTATAGCCGGAGCCTTCTCGTATACGGCAATCCGCCGGTAACCGGCTTGCCGCAACTTGATCGCCATGCACACACCACCGAGACCAGCGCCAATGATGGCGACTTTCGGCGTTTCTTCCGTACTGACGATCCTGGCTGACAACTACCCGGCTACGGCCTATTTTGCCCCGAGGAAATCAGTCTTGCCCAGCGGCACACCATTGTGCCGCAGGATGTTATAGGCCGTCGTTACGTGAAAAAACAGGTTGGGCAACACAAAATACTGCAGAAAGTGCTTGCCGTCGAAATCCATTTCACCGATTGGCAGCTTGAGATGAATGACACGTTCCTCGCTGCCATCGATTTGCTCGGGGCGATAACTGTCCAGCGTGTCGAGCGCAGTGGCAATACGGGCCCGTAGCTCACCGAATGTCGTTTCGGTGTCGGCGGTCGACTTGGGCTCCTGACCGGCCAACCTGCAGGCACCACGCAGGGCAAAATCGCTAGCCACCTGAACCTGACGGCACAGCGTGAACATGTCGGGAAACAAGCGTGCCTCCAGCAAAACCGCCGGGTCGATGTCGTGTTCCTCAGCGTGTTGTACGCCCCTGGCGAGAATCGCATCGAGGTTCCTGAGTGCTGTCTTGAACACTGGCACTGAGGCCTGGTACATGGAAAGGGTCATGGTTCTTCTCCTGCGTGCCTGCCAACATTATAGCGGGAGCCCATACCGTTGGCCCGGACGATTGCTGCGGCTCGCGGACAGGATTCATCCGGTCCGATCAGAGCCAACGATGGAACAGGACGCACATCGGGTGCCCCGTTTTGATTCAACCTTGATAATAGCGTGGATAGGACTACGCTTGTGCCAGAACAACAGACAACGCCATTTTGCCGCGGTAGCCGGCAAAGCCCCGAAAACGCCACCACTTTTTTCGCAGAACAGATTATGACTATCCGCACACTGACAGAGATTATTCCTGCCGTCGCCACCTCCGATGGTGCGGGGGTCAGGCTACGCCGCAGCGTGGGCTACGCCAACGCCCGGCGGTTGGATCCATTTCTCATGCTGGACGAATTCGGTACGGACAACCCGGACGACTACATCGCCGGTTTCCCACCACACCCGCATCGGGGCTTCGAAACCGTCACCTATATGCTCGACGGTCATATGCGTCACGAGGATCACATGGGCAATGTCGGCGAACTGACCGAGGGTGGCGTTCAATGGATGACGGCCGGCCGGGGAATTATTCACTCCGAGATGCCACAACAAAAAGAGGGACGCATGCGGGGTTTTCAATTATGGATCAATCTTCCGGCCGCCGAGAAAATGACCGCAGCGAAATATCGCGATATCCCGGCCCGGGATATTCCAGCCGCCGACATTCCCGGTGGCCAAATAAAGGTCATTGCCGGCACGTTGCAAACGGCAAATGGCACGACGACCGGGCCGATAAATGGCTTGTCGACCGAACCGGTATTTTTCGATGTCCATCTCGGTGCGGGCAGCGTTTTTACGCACGATTTGCCCCATGACCACACCGCCTTTGTCTATGCCTACGAAGGCCGGCTGGCGGTCGGCTCCCAGGAGGATGCCGGTGAGCTGGAACTCCAGGTCGCCGGTGTTCTATCCAACGGCAGCCAGGTCCGGGTACGTGCTCTGGAAGACACCGCTTTTGTTCTATTAGCGGGAAAACCGCTCAACGAACCGGTGGTGCAGCAGGGGCCATTTGTGATGAATACACGCGAAGAAATAGAA
>JAOTXR010000046.1 GCA_029862285.1 Gammaproteobacteria bacterium | reverse complement strand
GTAGCCATTTATTGGCTCAACTGCCCTGCGATCGGGTTGCGTTCAGCGAGCATTTCGACGACAGACTGGAAATGGCTGTTTTCGACAACCTCGGTGCGGATGCAGTATTGGTGGCGCCCGCGCCCATACCACAGGGCGCGCAATACACGCATCTCGCAGCGTTTTGCCGCACTGCTCCCCTGGACCTCAGTGTTCAGTTTTGGCAGTGCCTCGGGGAAACATGCCTGGAAAAAACAGGTGACAAACCGATCTGGATCAGCACCGCGGGTACCGGCATAGGATGGCTGCACGCACGCCTGGATACCTATCCGAAGTATTATTCTCACGACCCGTATCGTTGCAGGCCCTAAAAAAAGGGAGTTCACGATGCCTGATATCAACTATCTCGCCGTAGTGACTGCTGCCGTTTCCAGTTTCCTGCTCGGCGGCCTGTGGTATTCGAAGTTATTATTCGAGAAAGTCTGGGTGCGCGAAGCAAACGTCAATCCCCAGGACGGGCATGGACCAATTGTATTCGGAGTAAGTTTTCTCTTTTCACTGGCTGCGGCAGCGGCATTTGCCATGTGGCTGGGTTCAGAACCACCACTGAACATTGCGGTGCACAAGGGTTTTTATGTCGGTATCGGTTTTGTTGCCACGAGTTTTGGAATCAATTACCAGTTTGCGCAAAACAGCTTCAAAATGTGGTTGATCGATGCTGGCTACCATACACTGCAGTTTGCGCTCTTTGGTCTGATACTCGGTTTATGGCACTAGTGGTGAGAATATCCGGTGAACTGCTGGTAATGTTTCAGGACATGCAATCAGGGAGTGACGCATGAAGAAATTTTCCAAGTCCAGGCCGCATCCCTGGCATGGACTATCGCCAAAGGTCGGTGCTTCCGATCTGGTCAACGCGTTTATAGAGATCACGCCGTTTGACCTGGTCAAGTACGAGATTGACAAAGAATCCGGCTATCTCAGGGTTGATCGACCACATCGAACTTCATCATTACCGCCGACATTATATGGGTTTATACCTGGTACCTATGCCGGCGACAGGGTTGCCAGCCTTATGGCCGGCGCCGATCGTGGTGACGGTGATCCCCTGGATATCTGCGTGATGAGTGAGCGCCCGATTGCCCGCTCAGAAGTTCTGCTCAGCGCGCGAATTGTTGGCGGCTTGCCAATGCTCGATCATGGCGAAGCCGACGACAAGATCATCGGCGTGCTCAATCGTGACAATATCTGGAGCGATATACGCGAAGTAGAAGAATTGCCTCGCATGCTGATCGATCGTTTGCGCCATTACTTTTCAACCTACAAATTATTGCCCGGCGAGCCGGCGCAACGCGTCAAAGTCGGTTCGCCCTACGGTCGTGATCATGCGCTTGAAGTCCTGGACGCTTCCATCGCAGACTACAGCACCGAGTTTGGCGCAACGGACAATGGCTGACTTTTATTCGCCGCTGCTCGCGTTCGCGCTGACAAACCTCATTATCACTGCTGCGATATTGCTGGCGGGTCATCTCCGTGCAGGGGCTGTTCCAGCGTGGGTGGCGCGTCTGGCCGCGATTCTTGTCCTGGCTGCTGTTTTTCTGGGGACTATAAGTCATATGACTGTAGGCTACCGGTCCGGTTCGGCCGCGGATTTGACGGCGATGGATTTTGTCGCCGCGCATCCTGCTCCATTCATCATCGGCTTCGCCGGGCTGTTTGGCTTAATACAGGGCTTGCGCTCCTGATGCTGCAAAGCAGCAGCCAAAGAAAGACAGGTTTTTTGGGAAATGGCCATGTCCGTGGTAGCTTTTTCTGCGGGGAGGTCAAGATGAGCGCCGCGTATTTTGTGGTCCTGGAGGACCCTGATCCCGGGTTTCATACATTCGTAAACGGCAATGCGGTTGCGAAGGCGGCTGCCAACCTCAACCGCATTGCGCGAATGCTGGGAACAAAAACTCTGGATGATTTCGTCAGCGCAGGGCTGACGGAGTATTTTGATGATGTAGAGGAAGATTTTCACGGCACGGTCGCCGACACGCACACGGTATGGTTCGAAGCGGACGAAGGCCTGGATTGGGCAACAAAACTGGCCGAGTATGTTAAAGACAATCCGGGCGAAGTGCATGATGCCAATGGTGTGCAGGGAGAGTTGGCCGAGTACCAGGAGTTATTCAAGAACGCATCCACGGCCAAAATACGCTGGCACATGGAAGTCGATTTCTAGTAGCAGGACAGGTGTGAGTTAGTCATGGCAAAAGTATCCTTTTCGCAACGCATTGCATGTCCACGTAGTGAAGTTTTTCAGCTGTTCACCGATCTTGATCGAATGTCCAAACGAATTGACGGCATCAAGGGCGTAAAAAAACTGACCGAAGGACCAGTCGGCATCGGTACACGTTTCAGCGAGACTCGCGAAATGTTCGGCAAGCAGGCTACCGAGGAAATGGAATTTACGGACTATCAAGTCGACGAGAGCTATACCGTCGAATGCGACTCTCACGGAACACACTATCGAAGTGTCTTTCAGTTCGAACCGGTTGGGGACAACACAGACGTCAATGTGGTTTTTGAGGCAAAACCAGTTTCGCTAATGGCGAGGCTTTTGGCGCCATTGGGCTGGTTGATGCTCGGAACGACGAAGAAGATATTTCAGCGCGATGTAGACGATCTGAAACAAGTTGCAGAAAGAACAACAGACGACAACTCATAAACTGGAGATGACGAAAGTCGTCAACGCTAACTTGATTGAATTGAAAAATGCTGCTCTCCGCAATCAACGGCGCTGCAGGACATTACTTGTCTGTGCGTTAGTCGTTGTATTCAATGGCTGCAGTTCGGCTGCAGCACCCAAGACCCTCGGGATCAACATTCGTGGCTCGGTTTCAGTCACGCCCACAACTTTTAGCGGTTATTACATATTTGAAGATATGCAGGGCAGCGAAGTTCGTCGAAATATCCAGGGCAGCGGCAACTTCAACGATGTGATGCAGGGGAAGCGAGTATTGCTTGTGACTGTGCGGCGTACTTCGACCCAGGGGGTGATCGGACTCGTGGTGACTTCCGACAGCGAAATTATTTACGATTCCGGGATGCTGCAAACAAACGAACTCATTGTGTTTGAGAGCCCCTGAGCTGCCGATGTACACGCCACGTTCGTTTCGCGTTGATGATCCTGATTTGCTGGGCGCTTTCATGCAGGCCTACAGTTTTTGCACGTTGATTACAGCCGGTGCTGACGATTCGTATGTTAGCCACGTACCGGTATTAATAGACCGGGACCAGGATGACTTCACCCTGCTTGGACACCTGGCGCGCCCCAATCCACACGCCAGTCAGCTGAATGGAAGGCGTGCCACAGCAATATTCCATGGCCCCCATAGTTACATTTCGCCGCACTGGTACGCTGATAGTCGAGAAGTGCCGACCTGGAATTATGCCAGCGTGCATACGTCCGGTGTTGTGCAGACTTTTGACGATTCCGCGAGTTTGTCGGAGCTGGTGGATCGAATGGTCGAGTTTTACGAGGCACTGTACAACACGGGCTGGGATCGGCAGTTACCGGACGATTATCGTCAGCGGCAGCTAACACACATAGTTGGGTTTCGGTTGTCGGTAGAAAGATTGTCCGGCAAATTCAAGCTTGGCCAGAATCGGTCGCTGGCAGATCAGGACGGCATGCTGACACAGATGCAGGATTCCGCGAATAGTGACAGTCGCGAGCTGGCTGCATTTATCAAGCGATATCGGCGATCCGACTGAGCGGCAGACTGACCGTGAACCGGGCACCACTGCCATCACGCAGGTTCCGGCAGCCAATAGTTCCGTTATGTGATTCGGCGATAAGGCGCGCGATATGCAGGCCAAAACCTAAATGCGGTTCCGTTCCCTTACGCTCGCGTACCGAGACCATTGAGTCGAATATCTGTGACTGCATTTTTTCAGGGAGCACCGGGCCTTCATTCGCAACGCTGAGCAGGACCAGATCAGCATCGACCTGCAGTGCTACCGAAATTTGACCATTATCCGGACTGAAATCCACTGCGTTGTCGACGAGCTTATCCAGCATTTGGGCGATCAGCTCGGGTACGCCATCAACGCGGCAAGGCGACTGGGCGAGTGTGAGCGTAAATTGACGATTGGTGTGCACATCCCGGTAGCCGCTGAAACATCCCTCGACCAGTTCGGTCAGGTCGAAATTTTCAACATCGGCGTGTGCAATGGACTGTTCCACGCGGCTCGCCTCACTCATCGCCGTCAAAATGCTACGTAATCGCTGCGAACCCTCGCGCGCACGCTTGGCATATACCTTCGCGTTATCAGACAAATCAGCTGCGTCCAGATTGTCCAGTGAAGATTGCACTACCGCCAGAGGTGTGCGCAGCTCGTGAGACAATTTGCTGGCAAGGCTGCGCAGGTAGTCTGTGTGCTCGCGCAGTCGGCCGAGTAGCCCGGCGAAGTTGCGCGACAAATCACCCAGTTCATCGGCCGACTTGGTGCCGGGAAACACATCGCTGATTGACCCGTCCGGGCTAACCGCAAGCTCCGCTGCCCGGCTCAGCCGCTGTATTCGTATCGATAGAAATGTCGCGAATCCCAGCAGTCCCAGGGCCGCGACCAGCGTGGCGAACAACGTCAACACGAGCAATCGGGCAAGGGCGCGGTCGGTTAATGTCAGTATCGCATCGCTGGTTTGCTCGAGAACGACGGCACCGCGTACGCGAGCATCCGTTTCAATTGGATGAGCTGCTACAACAATCGCGCTGCGTTCGTCCTCGGCCCGGTACCAGCGGGCGTCCGCCTGGCCGTGCAGCGCGTTGCTCACTTCGGCCGAGCGTAGCTGACCCTGACGCGCTTCGCGCATCGGATCCGGCTCACGCCCCGGGCTGACAATCCGGCGCAACAAACGCTCAACCAGCGGGTAATTGCCCTGTTCGGATCCGGGTAATGCCCGGGTATCACCGACCGCGGCGATAACCCAACCCGCCGGATCGGTGACGACAATCCGCCGGTTGCCGAATCCAAAGTTGGCCAGCGCATCTTCCAGCGATGTAAGACGATGCATGAACATACCCGGCCGGCTGCTCGGAAAAGTCGAAGTTTGAGTAATGACATCATTGCCTTCGTCTGCATCTATGATGCTAATACCCAATCGCGCACCGATAAGCATGTTCCGCAAACGCAACTCAACCTGGTAGCCGTCACGGTTTTCCTCCCAAACAGCCTGGGCCCGCGGTTCATTGGCCCATTGCACGCCAACGCGGTGGCGCACGGCACTACGCCCACGCGCTGCGGTCGCAATCAGTAGCCGTTGAGGCGCACCCGCAGGGTCTTCGTAGTCAATCAGCACTTGATCGCTATGATCGTTGCCCGGTGTTTCGTAACGTACATTGTCGTCTTTTACTTCGAGGTAGAGCCACACATCAGTCTTGTCGATTCCAGCGGCATAACGCATCGAGGCGGGATCGCCGATTTCGTGAAAATCTTCCTGTTGCAGTCCCCAGTCGCCAACAAAGCCGTCCAGCGTGACAAATGACGGCAGCCGCGCGGCATAGATATCGCTGTCAGACGATCTGCCTGATACGAGCTGCACGGGGTCGCGTACGAGTAGTGCCGGGCGTTCGGCAAGCATCGCGGCTATGGCACTGGCGCCGTCCGCCAGGGAGTCCTGCTGACTTTGGCGCAGCGCCGATTCGAATTCGCGCACGTACTGGCATCCCGCCCAGGGCAAAGCGAGGGTGAGCAGGCTGACGAGCAAAAGTTGAGTGCGTAGGCGCACGTCTATTATTGAGAAGTTCTAGACTTCTTCACCCCGCCATCGGTAACCCATGCCATAGACGGTCTCTATCGCATCAAAATCACTATCGAGCGCCTTGAATTTTCTGCGCAGTCGCTTGATGTGTGAGGTGATCGTATTGTCGTCAAGCACGACGTTGGCCGCGTCCATCAACTGCTGGCGGTTCTTTACGTGACCGGGGTATCGCGCGAGCGCATGTACCAGCCAAAACTCAGTCACCGTGAGCGGCACAATGGTGTCATCCCAGCTGACTGTCATCCGGTCGCTATCTAGCGTCAGCCGGCCGCGGCGTATGACTTCTTCCTCGGCAACCGACCGGCGCATCGCATCGGTGCGACGGAACAATGCTGCTATCCGTGCCATCAGGTGCGGGATACTGATGTCTTTCGTAAGGTAGTCGTCGGCACCCAAACGCAGGCCGGAGATCGCATCCAGTTCGCTATCGCGAGCGGTCAGAAAAATAATGGGCAGGTTTGGTGAGCTGGCCCGCAGGTCGCGACACAGATCGAAGCCACCTTCGAATTCGTCGCCGAGATTGATATCGATCACGACACAGTCCGGCAATGACTGTTCGAACGCCGCCAGCGCCGAAGAACGGTCACTGTAGGCCTTCACGTCGTATCCATTACGACGGAAGGCGTCTTCATAGTTGTGACGGATGGCTGGTTCGTCTTCGACGATTGCTATCTGTCTGGACATACTCGATCTCCTGGGCGCTTCGGGTTAGCCGGCCGCCAGCGCCACAATCTGCCATATTCAATCGGCATATTGCCACCCACGGTCCGTCCTGCGGCCCCAATCCGGGCGTCAACTTACCCTATCAATAATCCATGGCGAGTAGGGCAATGAACGAACGCCAATTAACACGGCCACGGGTCAGCGATATGTTCGAGACTCAGCTCGATTTTTTCGCGCCTGTAGCGAATCCTGCCGGTCGCAGACCTCGTGGTCGCGCCCTGGGCCGTTTTGCGACACTGCTGATGCTGCTCCTGTTGCTCCTGTTGGTGATAATGCTGGCCGCCCGGACGGTTGTCGCCTCACCAGAAGATGAGATCGGTGCAGGGACCCTTTTGTTCCGCTCCGATGCCGATAAATTTCCCGCTCCGCTGCTGAAAACCGAGGTTGATATAGCTGTTAGCGGCATGATCGCCCGGGTGGATGTGCGCCAGAGTTTCCACAATCCCGGCAATGAACATGTCGAAGGCATTTACGTTTTCCCGTTGCCCGACGATGCGGCAGTCGACACGCTGAGACTGCATGTCGGCGATAGACTGATCGTCGGTGAAATCAAGGAAAAGACAGAGGCGCGTAAAACCTATGTGAAGGCGCGTGAAAGCGGCAAACGCGCCAGCCTGATCGAGCAGCAGCGGCCCAACATGTTTACAACGGCGGTCGCGAATATCGCGCCTGGAGAAACCGTCGAGGTGGAGATTGCCTACCTGCAAACGCTCAGGTTTGTGCAAGGTGCCTTCAGCATCCGCTTTCCGATGACCGTAACGCCACGCTACGAACCGGAATCGACAACTACCGTGCTGGCGGCTACGGACGCTGCCCCGATGGTGTGTTGTTCGGTGCAGGACGAACCGCGTCTGACGCCAGTGGCCTTTCACGCCCCGATGGAACCTGGCAACCAGGCAAAGATCAGCGTCAAGATCGACGCGGGTTTTCCACTGGCGCGCCTGGAGAGTCTCTATCATTCGATGGACACAGTGCAGGCGGGAAACGTCTATTTATTGACACCAGATAGCGGTTCTGTGCCGATGAACCGCGATCTCGAACTGGTGTGGCAACCGGCGCTGGGCAGTGATCCGCAGGCTGCTGTCTTCGCGGAGAGCTGGAAGGGCGAGAATTTCGCGTTGATCATGGTAATGCCACCGGAAACCGGGGCCGTTAGCTTGTCGATGTCACGCGAAGTCATTTACGTCATCGACACTTCCGGTTCCATGGGTGGAACGTCCATCGAGCAGGCCAGGGCAGCGTTGCAGTTCGCGATAGAGCGACTCAAACCCCAGGATCGCTTCAATATAGTGCGCTTTGCCAGTAACGCAACGGCGTTGTTCGATTACGCGGTACCGGCCGATGAGGCGCACAAGAGCAATGCAATCGGTTTTGTGCAACGCCTGGATGCAAACGGTGGCACTGACATCGCAAAGGCGCTGGACCTCGCATTGGATGAGCAGGCTGACATTCGCGCCAGTGCCGATGGCTTTCTGCGCCAGGTTGTTTTTGTGACCGACGGCAGCGTCGGAAACGAACAGCAACTGTTCACGAAGATCAGCAACGAACTGGGCAATACCCGGTTATTCACGGTCGGGATTGGTTCGGCGCCCAACGACTGGTTTATGCGCAAGGCGGCTGAGTTCGGTCGTGGAACCTACACCAGCATCGGCGGTGATCACATGATCGAAGAGCGAATGGACGCGTTACTCGCACGTCTCGAGCAGCCGGTGCTGCGTGATATAGAAATCGCGGCGCCAAGCGGTGCCAGCGTGTGGCCGGAAAAAATCCGCGATCTCTATGCCGATGAGCCCGTCGTTGTACGGGCGAAACTGGCTTCGCCTGAGGGTGAGTTCCGGCTGCGCGGCAGCCAGGCATCGCTACCGTGGCAAAAAAACCTGTCGCTAAAACGCAAGCAGGACAATCCCGGGATCGCGGCATTGTGGGGCCGCGGAAAAATAGAGGCGTTGATGGACAGCCTGGTCACCGGCGCAAACCCGGACCAGGTGCGTGCTGATGTCGTGCGGCTGGCATTACGCCATCACCTGGTCAGCCGCTATACGAGCCTGGTGGCAGTCGATCACACGCCCAATCGCGCTCCCGGCACGAGTCTCAATAGCGGGTTGGTACCTGCGAATACACCGAGTGGCTCGGCAATGAGCGGTTACCCGGCTGGCGCCACTCCCGCGACGTTACTCGCATTGTTCGGTTTGTTGTCTCTGTTGCTTGCCGCAGCAGGCACACTGACCGGCCGACGCCGGTGAAGCGGTTATTGCTGATGACGCTCGCGATAGCAGGTCTGGTTCAACTCGCCGGTGCGGCTTACATCCCGGCAAAAGCCGAGCTGGCACAGGTGCTGCTGGAGCGTGCCTGGCGCGATTCGGCATCGACCGTTGACAAAGTACGGCCCTGGCCATGGGCGGATACCTGGCCGATCGCGCGGTTGCAGTCGTTCAAGCACGATGTCGATCTGATTGTCCTGGAAGGCATGACCGGCAGCACGATGGCTTTTGGGCCGGGTCATATGAGCGCCAGCGCGTTACCGGGTAATGCCGGTAACAGCATCATCGGCGCACACCGGGATACACACTTCGAGTTTCTGCAGAAACTACAGATCGGCGACCGTTTACTGGTCGAACGCATTGATGGTGAAGAATTCTGGTTCCGGGTCGCCTATGTGGAAGTCGCCGATAGCCGTCAGGGACAATTGCCACTGGAACTGGACGGTAGCTGGCTCACGCTGGTCACCTGTTACCCCTTCGATGCAATCAACCCGGGCGGACCGCTACGCTATGTGGTCACGGCCGAAAGACTTCCGCGGGAACGCAATGCTTTCTCGCACGCGCCATGATGTTCCTTGGTTGAGGCTCACCGAATAGTTCTCTTCGGTCGCGCGCCATCGTAGGAGTTCCTAAGCACGGCGAGCCTTCAGGGCTATCAGGAATACAGTTTTGACGGGCTGCTTCGCCTCGAAGCGGCCGTTCAGTTAGATATCAGCAATACGGAACGATCGGCTACTAGCGGCCATAACAGGGCGGTCCTTT
>JAOTXR010000400.1 GCA_029862285.1 Gammaproteobacteria bacterium | reverse complement strand
TTATCGACTATGCTCTCGTCGGCCTGCTCCACGACACCCACAACCCGACGGGTGTCGCTGGGGTCAATGCTTGGTACTTCCCGGCCAGACAGTTTTTCGCCGTTAATTACCGGCGTGAAATGCCATTCTTTGCGCATCGCTGTATCCATTGCTTCGGCGAGTGGCAACAATTCAGATGAATCGTGCAGATTCAGGCCACGCGAATTTACCCGATCCGCGAATAGATTTACCGGCAATGGAATTTGCGGGTGCGGTTTGTGCTTTTCGGCTTCGATCGCCGCAACCGGATCTGCGACGATGTCGTCGATCGGCGCGGCTTCGTCGACAATGCGGTTAACAAATGACGTATTGGAACCGTTTTCCAGCAGCCGGCGTACCAGGTATGGCAGCAGGTCTTCGTGTATACCTACAGGTGCATAAACGCGGCACGGATAATGCAGCTTGTCTTCGCCCACGACCTCCGCGTAAAGCTCCTCACCCATGCCGTGTAGTCGCTGGAATTCCAACTCATGATTATCGCCGGCCATCTCAATAACGCTCGCCAACGTATGTGCATTGTGTGTCGCGAATTGCGCATAAACCAGATCACGGTTATCCAGCACCCTCCGGGCACAGGCCAGAAACGATACATCGCTGGACGCCTTGCGAGTGAATAGTGGATAGCCTTCCAGGCCTCGTTCCTGTGCGTGTTTGATTTCGGCATCCCAGTAGGCGCCCTTGACCAGCCTGATAGTCATCCGGCGACCCACTTCACGCGCCAGCTGCAGCAACCATTCGACCTGTGGCAAAGCACGCTTCTGGTAAGTCTGCATAGCCAGGCCAAAACCCTCCCAGCCGTCCAGTGACTTCGACCGATACACACGCTCAACCAGTTCCAGCGTGAGATCCAGAACTTCCGCCTCTTCGGTATCAACCGTTAGCGCGATGTTATTTTCACGTGCGCGTTGTGCAAGTGAGAGCAAAATTGGCGTCATCTCATCGACAACCTGCGCCGCATTGGCAAACTCAAACCGCGGGTGCAGAGCTGTCAGTTTTACCGAGATACTCGGCGCGGAAAAAATAGACTGTGACGGATCTCTCGCGGCGCCAACTGCGTCGATCGCATTCGCATACGAGGCATAGTACCTTTCTGCGTCAGCACGAGTCAGCGCCGTTTCACCGAGCATATCGTAGGTATGCCGATAGATTTTGCCGTCCTTTTTGGAAGCACGCTTCATCGCCTCCTCGATGGTTCGACCCATAACGAACTGATGACCCATGATGCGCATCGCCTGACGCAAAGCCGTACGGACGACAGGCTCACCGGCGCGGGAAACCAGGTCACGCAAGAATCGACCGACATCTTTGACGGCTGATTCACCCGGACCAACGATCTGACCGGTGAGCATAAGACCCCAGGTCGAGGCATTAACAAACAAGGATTGGCTGCCGCCCAGGTGGCCACGCCAATCGCCGCTAGCCAGTTTGTCGCGTATCAACTTGTCCTGGGTTTCGGCATCAGGCACCCGTAGCAACGCTTCAGCCAGGCACATCAGCACGATGCCTTCCTGCGACGACAAATCGTATTCTTTCAAAAAAGCATCGAGCCCACCGGAGCGGCCGCGGTTTTTCCGCACGTTGGCAACCAGCTCAGCCGCATGCTTTTGCACCCGTGCACTCGCTGCGGCATCGAGTTTTGCGAGTGGGATCAGCTTATTGATAACCTCGGTTTCGTCGCTCAAATAATGTGTATTGATTTCCGTCCTTGCGGGCGATAACGGCGAACTCGAATCAAAAATAAATGGGCGTTGTGGAAGAGCTGCCACATCGTTCTCCCTACACTAATTACCGGGTGTTCGCAGTATAGCCCGATCGGCTTGTTTTTTTTGATGCTCAACCCGCGACGGCGACAGGCCCCGCAACTGTCAATTCAATCGGGAAACGGGCGCGTACCAGCGCTGCGGAAGCCAAGATAGTCCGAGAGAATTCGAGAGTGGTCGAAAACCAGCGCGACTGGCCGTTGCGGATCAATTACCTGTACTTGCCGCGCATCATCGGCCGCGACCGGTGTCCCGGTGGCCTGGCCGACAAATACCAGGGCCACTGTCTGGCCACGCGGATCACGTTCCGGGCTGGAGTAACAACCCAGCAGGGCGGTCAATTCGACATCGAGACCGGTTTCCTCGCGTGCTTCCCGCCGGGCGGCCTCGGCGACTGTTTCACCCATATCGACAAAGCCGCCTGGCAAAGCCCAGCCATGCGGTGGGTATTTACGATTGATCACGACCACCGGGATTCCCGGCCGGTCAGTCAATTCGATAATTACATCTACGGTAACCGGCGGTGTGGATGGCCTCGTCTTATCAGTCACGACGCATCAGCCGGCGCAACAGTCGCCGGTCCTTCTTGTCCGGACGCGTCGGTGGCGCCGCCGCGCGTTCGACCCGCCGCCCCTGCCGGTCCAGCTCCCGTCGTTCGATGCTGGCCTGGCTTTCCTTGTACAGTGTCGCAGCAATCGGGGCGGGCCCACGTTTGCCACTGAGGCCTGTCACTTCGAATTCCATACGCCATTCGTCTCGATTCACGAAGATAGTGTCGCCAATACG
>JAOTXR010000399.1 GCA_029862285.1 Gammaproteobacteria bacterium | reverse complement strand
TGCTAGCCGGGCTGGTCTCGGTTTTCTATACGTCCGCTGCTTTGGCGGCGATCTCGCCCGCCGATGCCGAGCGTCTGGGCAAGGACCTGACACCGATGGGTGCCGAACGTGCCGGTAACGGTGACGAGATCCCGGAGTGGACCGGGGGGATTACCGAGCCGCCGGCCGGCTATAAACCCGGCGATCATCATCCCGATCCCTTCGCGGACGATGGAACGCAATTTACTATCACATCGGCAAACTACAACGACTACGCCGACAAGCTGGCCGTTGGGCACCAGGCCATGTTCAAAACCTATCCGGATACTTTCAAGATGAACGTGTATCCGACCCGCCGCAGTTTTTCGGCACCGGATGAAATTTATTCGGCGACCAAGAAGATCGCTACCAGCGCTGAACTGATTGCCAATGGTAACGGGGTGACTGGTGCGTTAATGGGCATTCCCTTTCCGATTCCAAGTAGCGGTATCGAAGTAATCTGGAACCATATTTTGCGCTGGCGCGCCGAAGCCGGAGAACGTTTCTATGGTCAGGCGGCAGTGACGCGTGGTGGCGCCTACACATTGGTCCAGTTTTCCGATCAGATAGCGGTTCCTTACACCTATCCGAATATGACTGAAGAAGAGCTGGATAACGTGATTATTTTCTTCAAGGAGAAAACCGTTGCTCCGGCAAGATTGGCCGGTCGGGTACTGTTGGTGCATGAAACGCTGGATCAGGAAAAGGAAAATCGTAAAGCCTGGGTCTACAATCCGGGGCAGCGCCGTGTCCGTAGAGCGCCAAACGTTGCTTTCGACAATCCGCGCAGCGGTTCGGACGGTCTGATGACTTCGGATCAGTACGATATGTATAACGGCAGCCCCCAGCGTTACAACTGGGAGCTGGTGGGCAAGCGGGAAATGTATGTGCCGTACAACTCGTACAAAGTCCATAGTGACCAGTTGAAGTACAAGGATTATATCAATCCACTACACGCCGATCCCGAGCATCTGCGTTATGAGCTGCACCGGGTTTGGGTGGTCGAGGCGACCCTGAAAGATGGCATGCGTCACCAGTACAAGCGGCGTACTTTCTATATTGACGAAGATTCGTGGCAGATCCTGGTAGTCGATATCTACGACAACCGCGATGAATTGTGGCGTGTTTCAGAAGGTCATGGGATCAACTACTATGACGTGAAGAATTTCTGGACCACGCTGGAACTGAATTATGACCTGCAGTCGGGCCGATATCTTGCTTTTGGTCTCGACAACGAGTCAGGGATGTACGATTTGTCTGCTAGAATTTCCAAGGAAGAATTTACCACCGGGGCATTGCGACGCGCAGGAACGCGCTAGCAGAATTTAGAAACAGTTGGCGCCAGCGGCTCGTAGGGAGTCGCTGGCGCTGTTCGCTGAATAAACCGGCATGAGCCGGTGTGAGCATGATGGGGGTTCACTTGCTCAGAATCATCGCCACGATGCTGGCGCTTCTGGCGGCGACACATCCAGTTGTTGCGGCCGAGGGCTACCCGCAAGCACCACTCCCGGGTGAGAGTTTTATCGCCCCCCTGGCCACCCGGGCCATGCTGCTTGACGGCGCTTATTCCGATGGACGCCTGGCGGCAGTCGGTGAACATGGCATCGTCCTGATCAGCGACGACGAAGGCGTGAGCTGGCGTCAGCCACAGACCGGGATCCGCGCCACCCTCACCGGCGTGTACTTTCACAATCGTGATATTGGCTGGGTAGTGGGCCACGACGCAGTAATCCTGAGGACGCTCGACGGCGGTGAATCCTGGGAGCGGGTCTATTACGATCCCGACGGCCAGCGGCCGTTGTTCGACATCTGGTTTGCGGACGCGAAGCGTGGTTTTGCCATAGGCGCTTACGGTTTGTTTCTGGCTACCATCGATGGTGGTGACAATTGGGAATCTCGCGAGCTGATTCCAGAACCGTGGCCGGATCTGGCCAGCGCAGCTATGGAAACGGACGCGGACGAATTCGAATTCGAAGACGATCAGTACTACGATTTTCATCTCAACAATATTGTCTCTGCAACTGACGGAGACCTGTATATAGCAGCCGAGGCCGGCAATTTTTTTCGCTCCGGGGATGGCGGCAAGACCTGGTACTCCATGCCGACGATCTACAAGGGATCGTTTTTCAGTGTTTTGCCCTTACAGGCACAAAACCTCCTGTTGATGGGGCTGCGGGGTAACCTGTTCAATTCCACAAACGGTGGCGAAGCTTTTTCAAAGGTAAAGCTGCCAGTTACTGTGCTGCTAAATGATGGTGCAGTTTTGAGTGACGGTACGATTCTCATCGGTGGAATGGCTGGTGCTCTGCTGGAAAGCAATGATGGTGGCAGTACATTCACGTTGTTGCAGCAGGCAAACCGCAAGGCAATATCCACACTGTTGCCGGCGGGCGAAGCGATCGTCGTGATCGGTGAGGTGGGTGTACAACGCCTGACGCTGGAGCAGCTGCGTGCCGGTGGTGGATCATGAGCACACCCGAAGCACCGGCGGTCGTAAGGGCCCTGGAAAAAATCGTTTTTGCCAATCGGCCAGTGCTGATCGCGGTGTTCGCGATCGTGACGCTGGTGATGCT